>CAJBXY010000042.1 GCA_903959665.1 uncultured Solirubrobacterales bacterium
ACGCTCGCCGAGCTGCTCAAAGACGCTTGAGCGGCTAGCCGTTTAGTGCCGCGCGCAGATCGGCGGCAGCTTCGTCGCTGCGCTCGCCAAGCGCCAGCCAACTGACGACGCCGTCGCGGTCGCAGACGATTACGGCTATCTGCTTCGTATCGGGCAGCCCAAGGCTGTCGCGGATGCGGCCCACGTCTGTGTAGGCGGTGATCGTCCTAGCGCGCGTCTTTGGGTCTGGAATCGCGTCAGCCATTTTACCGTCAAGGACTCCGCGCACGGGGCTGAAGCGGCGCGAGATTGTTGGCATCTCGTAAGTCATCAAGCCGGTGTGCTCGTCCTCAAGCGCAGCGAAGTCGCCGAGCCAAGTGTCGACGTCGTCCTGGTGGTTTCGCTCGAAAGCAACGGCGATCAAGTTGCGCTCGCCGCCAAGATCGCTGGGGAGGCGGTACTCGGTTCCGTCGAGCGCACGCGCCTCAACGGCAGGTAGTAGACGGATCTTTTCGTTCATCACCATGAGGGTAGGAGCCGGCGCGTGAGCAGCGCTCAGCCTTTAGCGTGTGAGCAGTGAGTCTTCGCGGTTCAAGAGTTCTTTGCGCAGCGGCAGCGGCAGCGATCGCTGTGGCTGTGGCCGCTGCGCCGGCCTCGGCCAGCGGCCGCGCCTTCGCTTTCGCGCCCTACGTCGATACTTCGCTCTATCCGCCGCTGAACCTGAAGACCGCCGCCCGCGCGAGCGGCATTCGTTACTTCTCGCTCGCTTTCGTGCTCAGCGGTGGCGGCTGCAACGCCAGTTGGGGCGGCGTCACGCCGGTATCGAGCGAACGCACGATCGCTCCGCAGCTGAAGTCGCTGCGCGCGCTGCGCGGCGACGCGCTGGCCTCGTTTGGCGGCGCCAACGGAACCGAGCTGGCCTTGGCATGCCCGTCGGCCGAAAGCCTTGCCGCTCAGTACCAAGCGGTGATCACGAAATACAAGCTCCAGCGGATCGACTTTGACATTGAGGGAGGAGCGGTAGGCGACAGCGCCGCGAACATCCGCCGCGGCGAGGCGATCGCAATTCTCCAGCGCAGCGCCCGCGCCGCCGGCCGCAAGCTGGCGGTCAGCTTCACGCTGCCGGTACTGCCGACGGGGCTGACGGCCGAGGGGTTCGGGCTGATGCGCGCGACGATCAAGACCGGGGCGAAGGTTTCGATCGTCAACGGCATGGCGATGGACTACGGCGACGCAGCGGCGCCAAACCCGAGAGGCCGGATGGGCTACTACGCGATCAAGGTCGCTGGCAGCCTCAAGAGTCAGCTCCACCGCCTCTACCCGAAGCTGACGACGGCGCGGCTTTGGGCGATGGTTGGCGTTACGCCGATGATCGGCGTCAACGACACCAACTCTGAGGTCTTCACACCGAGCGACGCCAGCCAGCTGGTTAAGTTCGCTGCCTCGAAGCATCTTGGAATGCTTGCCTTTTGGTCGGCCGGCCGCGACAAAGAGTGCCCGGGTGGCGCTAAGGCCTACGCCGAAGCGAGCTGCTCCAGCATCGCCCAGTCGCCGTTCGAGTTCAGCAAGCTCTTTAAGCGTTTCGCTGGTTAGCGACGGGGCGAAGCGCATAGGATCGCGCCGATGAGTGATCCGCTTACGAGCACGCCTGCCGCCGACGGCCTCTCGATGCCGGCCGAGTTCGGCCCGCACGAGGGCACTTGGATGCTCTGGCCGCACAGGCCGGACACATGGCGCCAGCAGGGCGGCCCGGCGCAGCAGGCCTACGCCGAGGTCGCCGCTGCGATCGCCGCCGCCGAACCGCTGCGGATGGGGGTGCGCGGTTCG
>CAJBXY010000043.1 GCA_903959665.1 uncultured Solirubrobacterales bacterium
GAGACTCGCCTCGACGCCGGCGACTTGGTGCTGCCGATCTTCGTCGAAGCGGCGCTTGGGGCGCCGCAGCCGATCGATTCGATGCCTGGCGTCAGCCGTCAGCCGGTCAGCGGCGCGCTCTCCGAAGCGGCGGAGTGCTTGTCGCTTGGAATTCCGGCGATGCTCTTCTTCGGCATCCCTGCTGAGAAGGACGCCGAAGGTTCAGGCGCTTGGGATCCCGAGGGCGGCGTGCAGCAGGCGATCGGCGCCGTCAAGGCCGCTCACCCCGACCTCGTTCTGATTGCCGACTGCTGCCTTTGCGAATACACCGACCACGGCCACTGCGGGCCGCTGAACGGTTCACGCGAGGTCGACAACGATGCTGCGCTCGAACTGCTCGCTCGCACGGCCGTTAGCCAAGCCGCCGCCGGCGCCGACGTGATTGCCCCGAGCGACATGATGGATGGCCGCGTCGGCTTCATCCGCGGCGCGCTCGATGAGGCCGGCTACGAGGACGTCGCGATCCTCGCCTACAGCGCCAAGTTCGCCTCCGCCTTCTACGGGCCTTTCCGCGAGGCAGCCGATGGCGCGCCTGCCTTTGGCGACCGCCGCGGCTATCAGATCGATCCGGCCAACCTGCGCGAAGCCGTCCGCGAAGCCGAGCTAGACATTGAAGAGGGCGCCGACGCGCTGATCATCAAACCGGCAATTCCCTACCTCGACGTGATTAGGCGCATTGCCGATCAGACGGGAGCGCCGCTAGCTGCGTACAACGTAAGCGGCGAGTATGCGATGGTGAAAGCGGCGGCCGCGGTTGGCGCGCTCGATGAACAGGCAACTGTTCTTGAGCTTCTAACTTCGATCCGCCGCGCCGGAGCAGATTTCGTCATCACCTACCACGCGAAGGACGCAGCCCGATGGCTTCAAAAGAGGTAACAGCCACGCCAAAGATTCGCAGCCGCAAGGATGGCGCGGCCGTCAAGCTAAGCGACCTTGACCGCAAACTGCTTGATCTGATGCAGGGCTCCTTCCCGATTGCGGCACGCCCCTATGAGGCGGTGGCGCTTGAGGCTGGCATTAGCGAGGACGAGGTATTGGCGAGCATCGAGCGGCTGCTGAAGGACCGCATCATCCGCCAAGTAACACCGATCTACGACACGCGCGCTCTCGGTTACGGCTCGATGCTCGTCGCCGCGAAGGTTGATCCAGAGCACCCTTGGCGCGCCGCCAAGATCATCAACTCGCACCCCGGCGTCTCACACAACTATCTGCGCAACCACGAGTTCAACATGTGGTTCACGCTCGCCGTTGAAGAGGATTCGCAGCTAGGCCTTCAGGGGACGCTCGACGTGCTTCAGGATTTGACCGGAGCAGAGTCGATCCGCCAGCTACCAACGCTGAAGCTGTTCAAGATCCGCATGGACCTCGAGATGAGCGGTGACACCGACACGCTCGCCAAGAGGGGGGTGGCCGAAGAACCGGTCGATCTCGAAGCTCAGGATTACGACGATTTTGATCGCGCCGTGATCCGCGCCACACAAGGCAACCTGCCGGTCGTCAGCGAGCCATGGGCTGGCGCCGCTGAGGAGCTTGGGATTAGCGTTGACGAACTGCTCGCTCACTTGGAGGCGATGAAGCAGCGCGGGCTGCTGCGCCGCGTAGCTGGAATCCTCTACCACCGCCGCGCAGGATTCTCAGCCAACGGAATGGGCGTCTGGCAGGTACCGGCCGACAAGATCGCCGAGATCGGCCCGCAGATGGCCGCTTACCGAGGGATTTCGCACTGCTACGAGCGCCCGACCTACGCCGATTGGCCGTACCAGATCTTCACGATGGCCCACGGTCGCTCGAAGGAAGAATGCGACGCGATTCTTGATGCGATCGCCAACGAGTTCCCAATTGAGGACCGCGCAACGCTCTACTCAAGCACCGAGTTCAAGAAGATCCGCCTGCTCTACTTCACCGACGATTTCCGCAACTGGGAGCGGGAGTACGGCGGGCTCTAGTGAGCGTTTCGCTGCGCGACACGCGCTCCGCCGAGCTTTACGCGCGGGCACTGCAGTACCTGCCGGGGGGAGTCAACTCTCCCGTCCGTGCGATGCGCTCGATCGGCCGCGACCCGATCTTCATCGAGCGCGGCGAGGGTGCCGAGCTAACCGACGTTGACGGCAACACATACATCGATTACGTCTGCTCTTGGGGGCCGCTGATCCTTGGCCACGCCGACCCTGAAGTGCTGGCAGCGATCAGTGAGGCTGCCGCGGCTGGCACTACCTACGGCGCGCCAACTGCCGGCGAGGTCGAGATCGCGGAGCTTGTCTCGCACCGGATCGCCAGCATCGAGATGCTGCGGATGACGAGCTCCGGCACTGAGGCTGCGATGAGCGCGATCCGCCTCGCGCGCGCCGCCACCGGGCGCGAGAAGCTGCTGAAGTTTGCCGGCGCCTATCACGGCCATCTCGACGGCCTGCTCGCCGAGGCCGGCAGCGGCCTGGCGACCGGCGCGATCCCCAGCAGCCCCGGCGTGCCCGGCGCGGCGACGGCGGCGACCGTGATCGTTCCGTGGAACGATCCTGAAGCGCTGATTGCGGCCACAGAGGAGCACGAGTTTGCGGCGATTCTGGCCGAGCCTTACCCAGCCAACATGGGGCTCGTTCCACCGGCCGATGGCTTCCTTGAGCTGCTGCGTGAGCGCGCCAGCGCAACCGGCGCGCTGCTCGTCTTCGATGAGGTGATCAGCGGTTTTCGCGTGGCATCGGGCGGCGCGCAGGAGCTGACGGGAGTAATCCCCGACCTGACAGTCGTCGGCAAGATCTTCGGTGGTGGGCTCCCTGCCGCCGCCTACGGTGGCTCGCGCGCGCTGATGGAGCTGATCGCCCCTGCCGGTGACGTCTATCAAGCTGGCACCTTGAGCGGAAACCCACTCGCCGTCGCCGCCGGCCTGACGACGCTGCGGCGGCTCGACGACGCCGCCTACGTTCGCCTTCAGGCGACGACCGACGCGCTTGCAGCAGGGATGCGCGAGGCCGCGCGCGAGGCCGAAGTGCCGGTCGATGTTGTCAACACAACCGGCCTCTGCACCGTCTTCTTCAGCGAACACCCGGTCGTCGACTACGCCTCGGCGCAGCGCTGCGACCTTGAGCTTTACGGAAGCTGGTGCCGCGCACTGCTAGCCCGCGGCGTCTATCCGCCACCGTCGCAGTTTGAAACCTGGTTCCCATCGCTGGCGCACACGCCGGCGCAGATCGACCAGACGATCGAGATCGCCGCCGCCGCCTTTGCGGAGATTGCGTGAGCGCTGAGCAGACGCGGATCGCGCTCTCCAGTGTTGCCGCGCGGCTAAGCGAGGATGGCGGCCTCTTGGCTGAGGCGCTGATCGCGGGCGATGCGGTCAATCCTGGCCCCGATGATCCGGCGCTCGGCGCGCTCGCCGCCGCCGGCCCACTTTCGGCCGGCCGCGAAGCGCAGATCGCTGTCGTAGTCGAGGCCGTCTACGAGGGCTTTCTGCTCCACGGCGGTAGCTCGCGGATCCTCAACGCCAGCGACGGCGACCTCAACATCCTTGCCGGTGATCGCCTCTACGCCCTTGGCCTGGCCGAGCTTGCCGCTCTTGGCGACCTTGATTCGGTTCGCGAGCTAGCCGACGTGATCGCGATCTGTGCTCAGGCCCGGGCGCTCGATGATCGGGCATTGGCGATCGCCGCCTGGCAGCTCGGCGCCAGCGCGATTGGCTGGGGCTCGTCACCAGAAGCTGAGCAGGCGAAGGACGCCGTCTCCGACGATGCTTCGGCCGCAGCGCGGGCGCTTCAAGCTGCTGCGTGCCAGCTCCGCGGCGACGTGGCGCAATCGGACTGACCGGAGCGCCATTCAGGCGGCCGTCGCCGTACTATTGATCGTCAGTAATCTTCAGACCGGCGCGCAATCAGAGGCTGCGCCTGAGAAACCATGGCCGATCGAAAAGAACCCAAGAGCAAGTACACAGCGGATCGCAAGACCCCCGGCGCCTTCGAGGGGGAGACGGTCACGCGCCGCCGCGCGATGGTTGTCGCTGGGCAGGCCGCCGGCGGCGTTGCTGCCGCCGCCTTCGTGCTGCCCGCGCTTGGCTTCGCGATGGGCCCGATCTTCGAGAAGCAGGATCAGCCTTGGCAGTCGGTCGGCAAGGTCGACGAGTTCAATGATGAGAGTTACGTGCCGCGCACGATCACGCTGGTCGAATCGATCGGCGACGCCGGTAAGTCGACCGTCTACATCCGCAAGTACAACCCGCAGCTCGATACCGAACCGCGCGACGAATACAACGAGTACATCGCGATCTCGACGCTCTGTATGCACCTTGGTTGCCCGGTCCGTTTCACGGCCGCCGCGCAGCGCTTCATCTGCCCGTGCCACGGCGGCGTTTACGACATCGTCGGCAAGGTGACCGGTGGCCCACCGGTGCGCCCGCTCGACCGTTTCTACACGCGGGTCGAAGAGGATGCCGTGCTGATCGGGCCGCGCTTCTCGGTCAACAGCGAGCTGCAGCGTTTCTCACCGCGCGATCCAGGCGAGCCGCTTGACGGCGTCGGCCAGTACCTCTACCCATCTCGGCCATCGATGCGGAAGATTCCGGGAACCTAAGCGATGGCCAAGATCAAACTTCCCGCCGCCCCGAGCAATCCGCTCTCGTCACCGAAGCGGCCAGGCAAGGAGTATGGACCGAGCGGAGTGTTGGGTCATGCCGAGGAGGCTGGCGCGTCAGCGGTCGATTGGATCGACGAGCGCACTTCGCTCTCCGGCGGCCTGCGCTGGGCAATGTTCCGCAAGGTTCCGAAGGGAACCAACTGGTTCTACACGCTCGGCTCGGCAACGATGTTCGCCTTCCTCTCGCAGGCCGTTACCGGGGTCTTCCTCGCGATGTATTACGACCCGTCGGCAACCCGCGCCTACGAATCAATCCAGTACATCAACAACGACGTTTTCCTTGGCGAGTTCGTTCACGGCATGCACCGTTGGGGCTCGTCGGTGATGGTGATCTTGATCTTCCTGCACATGGGGCGCACCTTCTTCTTCGGCGCTTACAAGTACCCGCGTGAGCTCAACTGGGTGATCGGCGTCGCGCTGCTGGTGATGACGATGACGATGTCCTTCAGCGGCTATCTGCTGCCGTTCGATCAGCGCTCCTACTGGGCCACAATCGTCGGCGTCAACATCAACGGCACCGGCCCCCTGGTTGGCCCATATCTCTCCGAGTTCCTCCGCGCCGGCCCTTACTTCGGCGCGACGACGCTCTCGCGCTTCTATGCGATTCACATGCTGATGGTGCCTGGGGCAATCGCCGCGCTGATGGGCTTCCATCTCTACCTCGTCGCCAAGCTCGGCACGACGGCGCCGCCGTGGATCAAGGCCAAGGCACCTGAGGAGCTGCGCGAAGACAAGGTCACGGTCGACCAATGAACAAGCAAGAGAAAGAGCGGTACCTGCGCGACTACGGCACGCTGAAGAGCCAAGGCAAGCCGTTCTTCCCGTATGCCGTCGCCAAGGACAGCGCGATGGCGATCGTCGTGATGGCCGTAATTATTGCGATGGCAATCGTGCTCGGCGCCGAGCTCGGCCCGAAGGCCGACCCAACATCAACTACCTACACGCCGCGGCCGGAGTGGTACTTCTTCTTCCTCTTTGAGCTGTTGCGCGTGATCAAGCCGCCGGCGCTGGTGCCGCTGGCGACGATCGGCGTGCCAACGATCTGCCTGATCCTGCTCTTCCTGCTGCCGTTCTATGACCGCGGCCCGGAGCGCCGCCCGGAGCGCCGCCCGATCGCAACGACTGCCGGCATCTTCGTCGTCTGCGCAATCGGTTACCTGACCTACCTCGGCGCCGCAGCCGGCCCGCCGACGCAGATCGACATTCCGGTTCCAGCCAACATTTCGTCGCAGGGACCGGAGGCGGTTGCCAACTTTGAGGCTGGCAGCCAGGTCGTAGCTCAGTCGGGCTGCGCCGCCTGCCACCAGTTTGGTGAGAACGGCAACTCCGGGCCGGGGCCCGCGCTCACAGATATCGGCGCCCGGCTGCCGGCTCAAGCGATCCAACGGACCTTGCTCAACCCGTCTGCGCCGATGCCGTCCTTCTCAGCGCTGAGCGAAGAGTCACCGAAGCAGTTTGCGCAGATGGTCGGCTTCCTAGCCGCGCTGAAGTAGCGAGCGTTTGATGGCCAAAGCTGCCGCCAGCGGCACACTCGAAGAGCCGCAGGTCGAAGCGATGTTCGACCGTATCGCCGGCGTCTACGACCTGATGAACTCGCTGATGACGGCCGGGCTCCACCATCGTTGGCGCCGCCGCGCAGTCGATCTCGCGCGGGTTGGGCCAGGCAACGACGTTCTCGACGTTGCCAGCGGAACCGGCGACCTTGCGATTGAGTTGTCGGGCCGCGTCGGCGCCGGCGGCAGTGTGATTGGCTCCGATTTCTCGGAGCAGATGCTCGACCGCGCGCGCGTTAAGGCGCCGCAACTGAAGTGGGAGCAGGCCAACGCCTTGGCGCTCCCCTACGAGGCGAATCGCTTTGACGCCGTCACGGTCGGGTTCGGCGCGCGTAACTTTTCCGATCTGGAAGCGGGGCTCGCCGAGATGGTTCGCGTTACGCGCCCCGGCGGCCGGGTCGTCGTGCTTGAGATCACGACGCCAACGCGGCCGCCACTTTCAACCTTCTTCCGCCTCTGGTTCGATCGGCTCGTGCCGCTGATCGGCCGCTTCGCCGGGGATCCTGACGCTTACAGCTACCTACCAAGTTCGGTGCGCCGCTTTCCTGACGCTCGCACGCTTGCGATGCGGCTAAGCGAAGCCGGGCTCGAAGATGTTTCCTACCTGCTGACGGCGGGCGGGATCATCGCGATCCATTCGGGGACCAAGCCGGGCGCCTGATGGAAGACGCGGCGCCGCAGACCGGCGAGCTGGTGATCGCTGGCGGTGAGCATATTCCGCCGCTGCTAAAAGCGATTGAAGAGCGGCTGCAGGACGAAGCCGTTGGTTACGGTGCTCCCTTGCAGCAGCTCGGAGAGGAGACGATCGCGGCCGGAGGCAAGCGGCTGCGCCCCTTGCTGCTGCTGCTTTGCGCCGGCCCACCGCAGAGCGAAGCGCAGCGTGATGGCTTGGTTCGCGCCGGAGCTGCGATCGAACTTATCCACAGCGCCACACTCGTTCACGACGACGTTCTCGACCAGGCCGATCTGCGGCGTGGCAAGCCAACCGTCGTCGCTACCGCCGGCCGCGAGGCAGCGATCTCGACCGGCGACCTGCTCTTTGCGCGAGCCTTTCGGCTGATC
>CAJBXY010000044.1 GCA_903959665.1 uncultured Solirubrobacterales bacterium
AGTCGTTGTCGTTGTCGGTGTTGTCGTGGTGGTCGTCGGCGTTGTCGTCGTGCTCGTCGTCGTTGGCGTCGTGATCGGCTTCGGCTTCGTCTCCAAACACTGAACCGGAACGCTCGTCTCAAGCCGCTGCAGGCCGGCAGCAATCCGCGAGCGCAATTCACTATTGACGCTCGACGGCAACTGGCCGAACTCGCTCTGCGCGTCGGAGAGCGCCGAAGCGGCCGCCTCGCAGTCGCCTGCTGCGGTCGCGTCGGCAACCTGACCGATCGACTGATCAAGCGCCGATGCGTCCGATGCGGGGATCAGGTCGGCGCTGCTGCCGCAGCCTGAGATCGCAGCAGAGGAGAGCAAAATGCAACCAAAAAATGTGATTCGAGTGAAATTCATCCCTATTGACCGTACTGGAGCCGGTCGGCGAGTGAGTCAGGTAAGCGCGCTGCACGGATCGCTGCCGCCGCGCCCGCCACGTCGTAGTCGGTTCGCTGCCAGATCACCTCCGAGCTCTCGCTGTCGAGCAGCAGCCAGGCCGCGCGCGGATCGCCGTCGCGTGGCTGGCCAACGCTGCCGGGGTTGAGCATCCAACGGTCGCTGCCAGCGTTGACGCTGTCGCCGGCGCGGCGCGCGTCGCCGGTCGCCAGCTCGGTTTCGGTTCGGTGGAAGGCAAGCGCCACGTGGCTATGGCCGATCAGCCCGATCCGCGTGCGCATCGTGTCGAAGCAGAGGTCGGCCAGCAGCGTGCTGATCACGTACTCCCAGACAGGGTCGCGCGGGCTGCCGTGGAAGAGGCCTACCTCCTCAGCGGTCGCCTTCGACGAGAGCGACGAGAGCCATTCGAGCTCTGAATCGCCGATCACGTCAAGCGTCCAGCGCGCCGCCAGCGCGGCGCCGCGTGAGAAGTCGTCAAGCCTTAGATCCCCGGTCACTGCAAGGTCATGGTTACCGGCGAGGCAGACCGAAGCGTGCTCGCGCACCAACTGAACGCAGTCGTTTGGGTCGGCGCCGTAGCCGACAACGTCGCCAAGGCACCAAAGTTCGTCGGCGCCGATCGCCTCGGTGGCCGCCAAAACGGCCTCTAAGGCCTGACGGTTGGCGTGTATGTCGGAGATAACGGCTACTCGCATCGCAATAAAAGTCCACTTCGACGGTAGCGTGATGGGCTTGCGTTTCATTCGCCATAGCGCCCTACTGGCAGTTATCGTCGCGCTGCTCGTCGCCGAGCTGCTGGTTTTGCTGATGACGCCGCGCAGCGGGCTGATCACGCCACTGCCGACCGACGCCGCGCAGTGGTTCACGCCGGCTCAGCTCAGTCGATCGGCCGCGTTCAATGGGCTGCAGCTGTGGCTTGGAATTGCGGCGCTGGCGGCCAAGGCCGCGGTGCTGGCATTGATCGTTGTTCGCGCGCCCGCGCACCTGCGCGGGCCCTACCGCCATCCGGTCATCGTTTCGGGCATCGTTGGCGCGGCAATCTCGATCACCGTCGTGCTGGCATTGCTGCCGCTCAGCGCGCTGATGCGAATCCGTTCAATCGACTACGGACTTACCACCAGCAGCTGGGGTGAGTGGGGCTGGGATGTAGCCAGGAGCGCTGGAATCGCCGCCTTGATTGCGGCCGTCGCGACTGTCGTCGCGATCGCTTTGATCCGCAGGATGCCAAACCGTTGGTGGGTTCCTGCGTCGGCGCTGATTGTGCTTGGTGGCGTGCTGATGACCTTTGCCGGGCCGCTCGTGATCGACCCGATCTTCAACCGCTTCACGCCGCTTCCCGCCGGCCCGGCGCGCAGCGCGGTAGTCGAGCTGGCCGGGCGCGCCGGCGTCAAAGTCGGTTCGGTCTATGTCGTCGACGCAAGCCGCCGCACTACCGCTGCCAACGCCTACGTGGTTGGCGTTGGCGCATCAAAGCGCGTTGTTCTCTACGACACGCTGCTCGACAACTTCCCGCCGGCGCAGGCGCGGCTCGTCGTCGCCCACGAACTCGCTCACGTTCACTACCGCGACATTCCCCACGGCCTTCTCTTCCTGCTGATCGTCGCGCCCTTCGGCGCCTGGGCTGCGGCTCGGTGCCTGCGGCTCTGGGGCCCCCGCGATGGGCTGCCGGCCGGCCCGTCG
>CAJBXY010000045.1 GCA_903959665.1 uncultured Solirubrobacterales bacterium
GGCAATCTTGGCGCTATTGGTGGCGATCGGCTGCGTTATCTGGGATCCGGCAAATGGCGACGTCGCCGCGATGATCATGTTTGTCGTCGGCGCCTTCGCGATCGCCACCTCGCTGCAGGAGCTATGGCGCGGCACGCGCGCGCGCCAAGCGATGACGGGCGAGGGGCCGCTCTCGGCGTTCCGGCTGCTGCTGGCTCGCAACCGTGCGCGCTACGGCGGTTTCATCGTCCACATTGGCGTCGCCGTGCTGTTCATTGGGATCGCCGCCTCGTCGAGCTTCCAGAGCGTCCGCGACGTTCGGCTCGGCGTCGGTGAGCAGACGACGCTCGACGGTTACAACTTCACCTACGTCAAGCCGGTGGCGAAGATCGAAACGCAGGGCGGCAGGCTCGAGCGGATCACGCTCGGCTCGCAGGTTCGCGTAACAAAGGACGGCAAGTTCGTTGCCAATCTCTACCCAAATCGTGGCTATTACCCGGCGGTCGGCTCGATGCTCGGCGCCGTCAGCACCTATTTCGCCGGCGAGTCAACCAGTGAGATCGGCCTTAAGGCCGGAGTGACGAAGGATCTTTGGATCGCTGAGACGCCTGACATCTCGTCGCTGATGCCGGTCGTGCGTCGCGGTGACGCCGTCTTCGAGAAGGCCGCTTCGCAGGGGCTGGAGCCGAAGGCGCGAGCGGTCTTCCTCGCTGCGGCACTAAACGGGCTAACCACTCGCTACCGCGAGAATCCGCCGCCGGCTCAGTTCAGAGTGCTCGTCTCGCCGATGGTCTTCTGGATCTGGATCGGTTCGCTGATCGTGATCATCGGCGCCGTGATCGCCGCTTGGCCAGCGGTCGGCGGGGTGCGTGATCGCGTTCGCGCCCGTCAAGCCGCGCGCGTTGCGGAGGACCTAGGGCGCGCATAGCGCGCGCTTCTTAGCCATGTCAATAATCGCGCCACTAATCGCAATCCTCATTCTCGGACTGGCGATCTGGTTCGTCGGCCAGCCGCTGCGCTCGAAGGTTGCCGAGCAGGACGACCTCCGTGACGAGGGGCGGATCGCCGACCTTGAGGCTGCCCGTGACGCCAAGTACCGCCAAATCCGTGACCTTGAGATGGATTACCGCACCGGCAAGCTCTCCGAGGAAGAATGGCGCTCGATCGACCGCGAGCTGCGCGGCGAGGCGGTCGAGGTCCTTCACGAACTCGATCAACTCGTACCGCCCGAGCAAGGCGCGCCAGCGCAAGGCGCGGCTGCGGCGGGGCAAGGCGCGGAGCCGCCAGCTGAGCCGCCCGCCAGCGATCCACGCTAAGATCGCCTGCGATGGCACAGTTTCTGACAGCAGCAGTGGCGCTCCTTTCGGTCGTCGTGATCTTCTTGATCTTGATGCACTCGGGCAAGGACGCCGGCCTCTCCGGCGCCTTCGGCGTCGGTACCGGCGAAGGCTCGCTCGGTGGCGGCTCGCTGGTTGAGCGCAACCTGAACCGTTGGACCGTCGGCCTGACGATCATCTGGGTTCTGGCGATCATCGCGCTCGTCAAAGTCGGCTAAACAGCTGCCGTAGCATCGCTGGCTCCTGCTCTGCCGCTACCAAGCGGCGCGGTAAAGCTCGAGCAGCTCGTCGGCGCCGGCCGGCGGGGGAGTCAAGGCCAGCTCGCTGCGTTGGCTGGCGATCTCAGCTAGCTGCGGCAGAATCGCCTCGTCAACGCCGATCGCCTGCAGCGACTCGGCCTGCGCGCGGCGTGCGAAGCGGCGCGCCAGCTCTTCGACCGGAACTCCGGTCGCTGCATCGATCGCGGCGATCTCCTCGATGCGCCGCTCGCGCAGCGCCGCGCTGGTGATCGGCAGCATCGCGGCGTTGGCGTCGCCGTGGCTGACTCCAGCGTTGCGAACGAGCGTCTGGCTCATCACGTGGTGGATTCCGTACCAGTTGGCGTCGATCGCGTAGCCCGAAAGGAGCGCGCCGAGCGCCAGTTGGTCGAGCAGCGGCTCTCCCTCCTCCGGCAGCCCTTCGGCCAGCAGCACGGCGGCGCGGATCGCGGCCATCGTTGGCACCGGGCTGGCGACGCCGGTGACGGCGCCTTCGATTGCGTGGGCGAGCGCGTTGGCGGCGCTGGCGGCGAGCTCAGGCATCGGCTGTGAGGCGCTCACGGTTGGATCGTTGATCACGAGCTGCGGGCGCATCGTGCCGCTCCCCGCGGGCGCGCCACTGGCTTGACGGTGAACCCAGGTCATCTCAGCGGCGCTCAGGGTTGTTGGGATCGCCGCGACCAGCGTTGGCTGCGCGGCTGCCGCGCCCAGAGCCTTCGCGGTATCGATCACGCGGCCGCCGCCGAGTGCCACGATTCGCGTGCTTAGTGTTCCGTTGGCCAAGATGTCACCAGCGATCTCATCGACGAAACCGGGGCCAACCTCTATCACCTGCTCGGCTCCGAGCTCCAAGTTCGGGTGCTGCTCGCGCGCCCGCGCGGTTGTAAGCAGCGTGAATCCTTCGCCGATCAGCCGCGGTGCTTCGAGGATCGCGCCGCGTGCAAAGCGGATCGTCCGCTCGCCGTCGCGCCAAGTGAAGTCGTAGTCCATCCGATGATCGTCGCAGAGTCTCTGATCGCGTCGTGTAGAACGACTGCCGAGGCAGACGCTGGCAGAGGCAGCCGATGCTACGATGTATCCGAACAGATACTAAAGGAGGTGAATCAAGGTGAACCTA
>CAJBXY010000046.1 GCA_903959665.1 uncultured Solirubrobacterales bacterium
CGAGCCGTCGCGGGCAAGCTCAATCAGCGCAAGCTGCTCAGGCGGCATCGCTGCCACCACGTCACGGGCGAAGTTCATCGGCGCAGACTAAAGCGCGGTTGCGACGAGCACGATCGCCAGCGAGTCGAGCAGGATCAACGTCTGCAGCAGCCGGTTGGCGCCCTTCGTGACGAAGACGTGGAGGCAAACCAGCACGATCGCGATCACGACCAGCGTCATCTTGATGTTCAGCGCCGTCTCCTGCCAGAGATTCTGGTTGGAAGCCATCGCCGCGCCGGTAACCAGCGCGACCGCCAGCGCCACCAGTGAGGCCCAGCCAAAACGCCGCGCAATCGGCACCATCCAGTCGTGCGCGGGCCCGTCGCTGCCGCCTTGGGCGCGGAATACGGGAACGACGGCGATGCCGAGGAATAGTTGGCCGCCGATGAAGAAGGCCATCGCCAGCAGGTGGATCCAGAGAACAACGTCCCAGCCGTCGAGGTTCATTGACTGATTGTGCCACTGCGCGCGGCAGTCAGGCGCGCCGCTTCGCGTCTCGCTGCGGCCAGAGCTAGCGGAGCGTTGAGCTGTCCGTAACCGCCGCTGTTGTTGCGCCTGCCCCCGTCCGTTGCACCGCACGCGCCGCTACCGGCCTTGGTAGTTCCGGAGCGCAGCGCTCGCACAACCGCGGCAGGGTTACCGCGGAGCGTCGGTTCGGCTTGCAGCACAAGGGCCGCCATTCCGGCCGCAAACGCGGCGGCGGATGAGGTGCCGTCAGCGCTCGCGTAGCCAGTCCGTCCTTCGCTCGAAACGACGTCAACGCCGGGCGCGACCACGTCGGGCTCAGGCGCGTCATTTGGCCCCGGGCCGCGCCCGGAGGAGCGCGTAACCTGCCCGCTGCGGTCTACGGCGCCGACGCTTAGAACATCGTCCGGGCTGGCTCCTGGGCTGCGCGCCGAGCCGCAGGCCGGGCCTTCGTTGCCGACTGCAAAGATGGGCAGCACCCCTGCGGCTTCCAGCGCCCGGATCGCTCGCTCAAGCGCCAAGTCCTTGCTCCCTCGCTGCCATGAGTTCGCGACTATCTCGGGTCGAAGCTCGGGTCGCGGCTCCCGGCGTTGCCGGTCGGTCGGCGCGAGCATGAACTGCAGCGCCGGCAGAACCCCTGCGAGTGGGCACGAATTGCCGCTGCAGCCAGCGGCGGCAATCCACTCTGCGCCAGGAGCGACCCCCACTGCGGCGCCGCCGCGCAGGCCGGTACCACCGAGGATCGATCCCGCGATCTGCGTCCCGTGCCCGCCGACATCAACGGGACCGCGTTGGAAACGCGTAATCGGCGCGAACCAGTTGTAGTCGTGCTCAGCTGGCTCGTTGGCGCCGCGGTAGCCGCGATAGCGGCTGCGCAGCGCCGGGTGGAGTGCGTTCACTCCCGTGTCAACCACGCCGATCGTCACTCCCTTGCCGGTGATTCCATTCTCCCACGCCGTCGGCGCGTCTAGTTGGCGCAGTGGGGCGATCACTTGCTGGGGCGCAGCGACGGTGCTTGGCGCGCCGAGTTCGAATGACGGGAACGGTTCGCGCCAAACCCGGTTCACGCCTGGAAGCGACGCGATCTGGCCGCCAAGTTTTCCCTCGCCGGCAAAGATCAGGCTGTTTGCTATCCACTCCGATCGGTACACGGCACCGGATTGTTTGGCTAGCGCGATCGCTTTGCGCTGCGAGTGAGCGGCGGTTGCTTGTAGCTTGCTCACGACCCAGCTGCCGCGAGCGTTCCAACCTCTGATCTCGCTGGCAGCGTCGAGGTTGGGGAATGCATCGAACTCAGCGATGAAGAGCCTGTCTCTAGCGGTCAGCCGTCCTTGCCCTGACTTCGCGGCGTCAGACGAGATCGGGTTGTTCGTTCCGCAGCCGGCGAGGATCAAGAGCAGAACCGTCAACGCTGTCGCACAGATCTTCGTCGTTGGGTCGGCCACGCTGTGGTAATTTACGCTCCGTGCTGGCAGCAAAGAGCAAGACGGTGATCGTATTGGCGCTAATTGCGCTCGCCGCGGCGCAGACCGGATGCTCAAGCGGTTCTGGAAACACTGCATCCGACGCTGGAGCCGGAGCGCCGGCCGCCAAGACCAGAACTGTCACGACGACCACCACTGCAGCTCTGGGCCGAGTGGTTGCATGCGAGTCGTTCAGTCGTCAGCAGCCTAGCGACGAGCGCGGTCTCGTCTACACGCGAAACGTCGTCCAGACACCTAACGACGGCGTGATGGGAAAACTCCTCAATAAGACTGGGTCAACAGTGTGGGTGCGCCCAACGGGGTTCCAGAGTTCCTCTTCGAAATGGGGGAGGAACCAGTGCACGCTGGCGCCCGACGCCAGCGTCATGTTCGGTAGGGGTTCCAGCTATCAGTTTCAGTTTGCGCCGGAGGTTGAGTCGCCCGATGCAACTCGTTGTGAATATGCGACCTGTATCAGCCTTACGGATCCGTTTACAGGGTCGCCGACCTTCATGGGCTGGTACGACAAGTCTCCCAGTGACAAACCTGACTACAAAGTCACGCAGGATGAGAATCAGGTCAATTCGTTCATCTGGGGCGGCTCGAAAGTCACCGTCAAGCGGGAGAACGACGGTTTCTACGACTCCGCATTCCCACAGCAGTACAAGGAAGAAAGCATGAGTGACTGGGCGACCTACACAGTCGAAGTAGCAAGCCTCAACCAGTAGCGACTCCGCCGCCGCTAATCCCACATCGGCTCCGTCGCGTATCCTTCTACAAGTCAATCTTGAGCGAAGAAGGGTGCCCGACCATGGCCATTGCCGTCCCATTTGAAGAGAAGACCGACGAGCAGCTTGCGATCACCGAGATGGTTCGCCAGTTCGCCGACGAGCAGATTCTCCCCAACGCGGAGCATTTCGACCACGAGGACGAGTTCCCGGCCGAAATCGTTGAGCAGATGAAAGAGCTGGGCCTCTTCGGAGTCACAATTCCCGAGGAGTACGGCGGCATGGGACTGGACCTCACGACCTACGTGATGATCGTTGAGGAGCTCAGCCGCGGCTGGATTTCAATTTCCGGAATCATTAACACCCACTTCATCGGCTCCTACCTGCTGATGAAGTACGGAACCGACGAGCAGAAGCAGAAGTTCCTGCCGCGGATGGCTACCGGCGAAATCCGCGCCGCCTTCTCGCTCTCCGAGCCGGAGATGGGCTCCGACGTTCAGGCACTGAAGACCAGCGCCAAGAAGGACGGCGACTACTGGGTGATTGACGGTCAGAAGATGTGGGTAACCAACGGCCTGCGCTCCGACATGGTCTTCGTCCTGGTCAAGACCGATCCTGACGCCGAGAAGCGCCACAAGGGAATGACCTGCTTCATCGCTGAGAAGGAAGGCGGCGAGCATGAGAACACCGGCGACTGGGCCGGCCTTAACGTTCCGCCGACGCTGAAGAAGATGGGTTACAAGGGCGTTGAGTCAACCGAGCTCGTCTTTGACGGCTACCGCTGCCCGGCCGAGAACATCCTC
>CAJBXY010000047.1 GCA_903959665.1 uncultured Solirubrobacterales bacterium
GCTCCATCTGCGAGCAAAGTTGCACGTGGGAGGAATCAACCCAGCCGACCGAAACAAAGCGAGGAACATGAGCCCCCTAGTCCCAATGGTCGTAGAGCAGACCTCACGCGGAGAACGTTCGTTTGACATCTACTCGCGCCTCCTAAACGAGCGAATCATCTTCCTCGGCAGCCAAGTTGACGACCAGATCGCCAACCTCGTTGTCGCGCAGCTTCTTCACCTCGAATCGCAGGATCCGGATAAGGACATCTCGATCTACATCAACTCGCCGGGTGGCTCGGTTTACTCCGGCCTCGCGATCTACGACACGATGCAGTTCGTCAAGCCTGATGTTTCAACGATCTGCGTTGGCATCGCGATGTCGATGGGCGCGCTGCTGCTGGCCGGCGGAGCGCCAGGCAAGCGGATGGCGCTGCCGAACGCGAAGATTCTGATCCATCAGGTCAGCTCCGGCTTTGAGGGTCAGGCGACCGACATTGAGATTCACGCGCGCGAGATCATCGACGTCCGCCAGCGGCTTGACCACATCCTCGCCGACCACACCGGCCAGGAGTACGAGAAGGTCCGTACCGACACCGAACGCGACTACTTCATGTCGGCCGAAGAGGCCGCTGCATACGGGATAATTGACAAGGTGATCGCCAAGCATTAGCTGGGCGGCGCCTGCGTTTAGACGAAGGGGAAAGCAATGGCGCGTCCAACCGATTCAAGCGAGCAACTGCTCTGTAGTTTCTGCGGCAAATCGCAGCGTCAGGTCAAGAAGCTGATTGCTGGCCCAGGCGTCTACATCTGTGACGAGTGCATCGACCTCTGTAACGAGATCATCGATGAAGAGCTCGCGGTTCCATCATCGTTTGACGTCGAAAACCTTCCCCGGCCGAAGGAGATCTACGACTTCCTCGACGAGTATGTGATCGGGCAGGACGAGGCCAAGCGGACGCTCTCGGTGGCCGTCTACAACCACTACAAGCGAATTCAGATGTCGCAGGGCGAGGAGTGCGAGATCGAGCTGCAGAAGTCAAACATCCTGCTGCTCGGGCCGACCGGCTGCGGCAAGACGCTGCTGGCACAGACGCTCGCCAAACTGCTGAACGTTCCCTTCGCGATTGCCGATGCGACAGCGCTGACAGAAGCCGGATATGTCGGCGAGGACGTCGAGAACATCCTGCTGAAACTAATTCAGGCAGCCGACTATGACGTCAAGAAGGCTGAGACGGGGATCATCTACATCGACGAGGTCGACAAGGTTGCGCGCAAGTCGGAGAGCCCCTCAATCACGCGCGACGTCTCCGGCGAGGGCGTTCAGCAGGCGCTGCTGAAGATCCTCGAAGGAACGACCGCAAGTGTGCCGCCGCAGGGTGGCCGCAAACATCCCCATCAAGAGTTTCTGACGATCGACACAACCAACATCCTCTTCATCTGCGGCGGCGCCTTCGCCAACCTCGACCAGGTGATCGAGAAGCGCGTTGGCCACAAGGGGATCGGCTTTGGCGCAGCAATCTCGGCCCGCAGTGAGCACGACCCAGGCAAGATCTTCGCCCAGTGCCTACCCGAAGACCTCGTCAACTACGGCCTGATTCCGGAGTTCATTGGCCGCCTGCCGGTTACCAGCGCCGTCCACCAGTTGACGCGTGCCGACCTAATCTCAATCCTGACCGAGCCGCGCAACGCGCTGACGAAGCAGTTCCAGACCTTCTTCGCCTTCGATGGGATCGAACTGGTCTTTGCCGACGATGCGCTCGACTGCGTAGCCGACAAGGCGCTGGAGCGCGAAACCGGCGCCCGCGGCCTCCGCTCAATCATCGAAGAGGTGCTGCTAGAGGTTCAGTTTGAGCTGCCGTCGCGCGGCGACGTGAAGAAGTGCGTTGTAACGCGCGAATCGGTTGAGAATGGTTTCCCGCCGACGCTCGTGACCGAGGCCTCTGGCGACGGCCTAGGCGACGATCAGCAGCTCCCAGAGGCCAGCTAGAACGATGAAGCCAAACCTGAAGACAATCCCTTGGATGGCGGCGATGCAGGCAACGATGGTCGTCACCGACCACTGGCGTCGGCTAGACCCGAAAGACCGCTCGAAGGCGCTGAAGACGCTTGCTGATTCGCGCGGCCTCCCAAACCGGATGACGGCAGCGCAGCGCGAACACTTGATCGAAGTTGCCCGCAAGATCGATCACCGCGGCCTGATGGCCGACCTCGCGCCGATCCCCGTTCCGGGGCTTCGCGGCGGCCGCAAGAAGCGCTGAGCGCTCACTCGGCGGCGCGCGCGTCGTAGACTCAGCCGCCGTGCCTGACTTCACTGAGAAGAAGCGCTTTGAGCCGGCTGAATCCGAGCCGCAGATGATGCAGCGCTGGCTCGACTCCGGCCTCTTCCACGGTGACGCCAAGGGAACAGCGAGCGAGAACTACTCGATTGCGATTCCACCGCCGAACGTGACCGGCGCGCTGCACATGGGTCACGCGCTCAACGGCTCAATCCAAGACACGCTTATTCGCTTCCACCGGATGCGCGGCCGAAACACGGAGTGGATTCTCGGCACCGACCACGCTGGAATTGCGACGCAGACGCAGGTGGAGAAGAAACTGATCGAAGAAGGCAGCTCGCGTGAAGAGCTTGGCCGCGAAGCTTTTGTCGAGCGGGTCTGGCAGTGGCGGGAAGAGTTCGGCGGCACGATCATCGAGCAGTTCGGCCGGCTCGGCGCCTCCTGCGACTACGAGCGCGAGCGCTTCACACTCGACGAGGGCTATGAGCGCGCTGTGCGCCAGGTCTTCTGCGACCTCTACGAGGACGGCGCGATCTACCGCGATCAATACCTCGTCAACTGGGACCCAGGTAGCCAGTCGGCTATCTCCGACCTTGAGGTCGAGGAGCGTGAGGTAACCGACACGCTCTTTGAGATCGCATACCCGCTGGCCGACGGCAGCGGCGAAGTCGTCGTTGCGACGGTGCGACCGGAGACGATGCTCGGCGACAGCGCCGTCGCCGTCAATCCGAGTGACGAACGCTTCAAACACCTGATCGGCAAGCGCGTAAAGCTTCCTTTGACCGGTCGCGAGCTGGAGATCATCGGCGACGACTACGTCAAGACGGATTTCGGTACCGGCGCGCTGAAGATCACGCCGGCGCACGACCCGAATGACTTTGAGATTGGCCGTCGCCACGGCCTCGACGAGATCATCGTGATCGGCGAAGACGGCGCGATGACGGAGCTGGCCGGCCGGTTCGCTGGCCTCAAGGCGGCCGAGGCGCAGCTGGCGGTAGTGGAAGCGCTGCGCGAAGAGGGGCTACTACGCGGCGAAGAGCCGTACGTCCACGCTGTGCCATTTTCACACCGCTCAGGTGAGCGGATCGAACCGTTGATCTCGCTGCAGTGGTTCATGAAGATGGACGAACTTGCTCCGCCGGCGATTGAGGCGGTGCGGGACGGGCGCGTGGCAATCCATCCACCCAGCCAATCGAAGCGCTACACCGACTGGCTCGAAGAGATTCGCCCTTGGTGCATCTCGCGCCAGCTCTGGTGGGGTCATCGGCTGCCGGTCTGGTACCGCGGCGAGGAAACCTACGTTGGGATGGATGAGCCGCAAGGCGATGGCTGGGTTCGCGAAGAGGACGTGCTCGACACCTGGTTTAGCTCCGCGCTGTGGCCTTTCGCAACGCTCGGTTGGCCGGAAGAAACTCCCGAATTCAAAGCCTTCTACCCGACCGACGTACTGTCAACCGCGCGCGACATCCTCTTCCTCTGGGTCGCGCGGATGGTGATGATGGGCCTGCGCTTCACCGGCGAGGTTCCCTTCAGCGATGTTTACGTTCACTCGGTTATTCAGGCTCCCGATGGGCGGCGGATGAGCAAGTCGCTCGGCACCGGCATCGACCCAATCACAGAGATCGACGAGCACGGCGCCGACGCCGTTCGTTTCGGCCTGCTGGCGATGTCATCGACGCAGGACGTGCGCTACTCCCGCGAGCGCGTAGAGCAAGGGCAAGCGCTCGCCAACAAGCTCTTCAACGCTTCACGCTTCGTGCTACTCAACGTTGGCGAAGAGGTTGGGCTGGAGCCGTTCGTTGGCGCTGACGCGCCGGTTGAGGACCGTTGGATCGTGTCGCGGCTAACGCAGGTTGTTACCGAAACGAGCGAGCAGATCGAACAGTTCGAGTTCTCAAAGGCGGCGTTTGGCCTTTACGACTTCGTTTACGGCGACCTTTGCGACTGGTACCTCGAGCTGATCAAGGGGCGCGAATTCGACGCCGAACTGTCGGCGACCGTCTGTTACGTGCTGCGTTCAACGCTGGCGCTAGCGCACCCCTTCATTCCGTTCGTCACCGAGCAGCTCTGGGAGTCGGTGCCTGGCGCCGAAGGGCTGCTGATCGGGGCGCCGTTCCCGCTGGCGAATGACACCCTGCTCGATGCCGAGGCCGAGCAACGGGTCGGCGACGTGATCGCTGCCGTTACCGCGCTGCGCTCATGGCGCAGCGGTGCCAACGTTAAGCCAGGCGCCCAGCTCGGGGCAAAGATTGAGTCGGCTTCGCTCGGCGCCGACTCTGAGCTGATCGCACGTTTGGCGCGGCTCGACCTCAGCGCCTTTAGCGGCGACGTGTCGGGCAGCATCGCCGTTCCCGGCGGGACGATCGAGATCAGCGCCGGCGACGCAATCGACGTTGAGGCTCAGCAGCGCGAGCGCGCCCAGCGCCGCGCCGGGCTCGAAGGCGAGATCGCGCGCGCGGAGAGCAAGCTCGCGAACGAGGCTTTCGTAGCCAAAGCGCCGGCCGAGCTAGTCGCCGGTGAGCAAGCAAAGCTCGACCGGCTGCGCGACGAGCTCGGCGCGCTCGGCGCCTGAGCGGAACGCGAGATCGGCGTGCAGCCAGGGAACGCGAGGCAGTGGAGTGAGATCGACGCCGAGCGCTGGCTGCTTTCGTTAGAGAATTTCGGCATCGAACTTGGCCTCGAGCGGATTGAAGCGCTGCTCGCCGCGCTCGGCTCGCCGCAGCGGCGCGGGCGAATCGTCCACGTTGTCGGCTCGAACGGAAAGTCGTCGGTGACGAGGATGATCGAGGCGATCTTGCGTGAGCACGGTTTGGTCGTCGGCGCCTACCTCTCGCCGCACTTCATCTCCTTCACGGAACGGATTCTGATCAACGGCTCAGCGACCGCCGCGGCAGCATTCGCCGCGGCAGCCGAGAGCGTCAATGCGGCCGCTGCGCAGCTCGAGAAGGCTCAGCCGGCGCTCGGGCCGGTGACGCAGTTCGAAGCGCTAACGGCGATCGCCTTCAGCGAGTTTGAGCGAGCCGAAGTGGAGGCTGCAGTGATCGAAGCCGGGCTGGGAGGGCGGCTCGACGCAACCAACGTGACCGACTCGGCCGTTCAGGTGTGTACGGGAATATCGCTTGAGCACACGGCGCTGCTGGGGGCGACGACCGCGGCGATCGCAGCCGAGAAGCTCGCCGTCGTGAGGCCGGGCAGCACTCTCGTCGTCGGCGCCGATCTTGACCCCGCCGCGCTTTCGGTGGCCGTTGATCGCTGCGCGCAGCAGGGCGCGCGGCTGGTTGTTGCCGGTCGTGACGCGCCCGCCGCGCTGTCGGTTGGCGGCGATTTTCAGCGAGCGAACTTTGCGCTCGCTGCTGCGGGTGCCCACGCCCTGCTCGGTTCGCTCGACAGCGCCGCGGTTGAGCGGGCGGCCGGCGGCCTACTGATTCCTGGCCGCTACGAGATCGTCGGCAGCGAGCCGACGACGATCTTCGACGGCGCCCACAACGACGCCGGCGCGGCGGCGCTGTTGACCTCTCTGGCGGCCGAGTCGGGCGCGGTGAGGACGATCGGTTGCCTTTCCGTCCTCGACGACAAGGACGCTGAAGCGATGCTGACCGTCCTAGGCCAATGCTCAGATGAGCTGATCTTCACCCGCGCGAGCCATCCGCGAGCGCTCGATCCGGCCGTGCTGGCGGAGATCAACGAGCGGCTCGACGGTCCGCCGGCGCGCGTCGTCCAGTCGCCGCACGAGGCGTTGGAGCAGGCGCGCCTCGCTGCCGGAGCCGACGGACTGGCCTTCGCTGCCGGTTCTCTCTACCTGATCGCCGACCTCAAGCGTGGCGCTGACGCCACAGGCGGATCAACGCTATGAACGAAAACGGGCCCTCAGTGATCGCGATGGTGGTGACCGTCGCCGTGCTCGTTGCCGTCGTGATTCTCGTATTCTTTGGCGTCGGCTACCTGCTCGGGAAGGTCTTCCTTTAGCTCGCGGGCGAGCGCGTTGCTGGCCGCGGCGATTGGCAGGCATTCGCCAACTGATGGCGAACAGTGCTCTACGATCTGACTGCCACGATGACCTTTCCATTAGCAATATTCGGCCTCGACGGCCTCTTCAACATGGTTGCCCAGCTGATTGTGCTGGCGGCAGTCGTGATCTGGCTGGCGCTCGTTTGGTACACCTTCACCGACGCGCGCCGTCGCCTCGAGGACAAGATGCTGATCCGCTCGGCAACCGCCGCAGCGCTGATTTTCCCGCTCGTTGGAACGGTCGTCTACGTGATCGTTCGCCCTCCTGAATACATCGAAGACCGAATTGAGCGCGAACTTGAGATGGAGGCGGCGGCGGCTCGCCTTGCCTCGGCCGATTATCAAGCATGCCCGCACTGCGAAGCGATCGTCGGCGGTCAGTTCCTTCGCTGTCCTCACTGCATGCGCAAGCTCCGCGACGCCTGCGTTGGTTGCGGCAAGCCGCTCGACCCTGATTGGCTGCTCTGCCCGTACTGCGAATCTGAGATCGAGGGCGTGACGCCGGCTCGCAAGCCACGGCTTGGGCGAAGCCGTCAAGTCGAAGAGGAAGAGGTTGTGTTCGAAGAGGAATACAGCGAGGACGAGGTCGCAGAGTTCGAAGCGTTCGATCTCGATACCGTCTCCGAAGAACCCTCAGCGCCGGTCGCGGTCGATGACCCCGACGAGACGCGCTAACCAACCGAAAGCAGAGAACCTGATGGAACGGACACTGATCCTTGTAAAGCCGGACGCGTTTGCCCGCAACCTCAGCGGCGAGATTATCGGCCGCTTCGAACGCAAAGGGCTGCAACTTGCGGCGATGAAGATGATGACTGCCAGCCGTGAACTCGCTGAAGCGCACTACGCCGAGCACGCCGAGCGCCCGTTCTTCGGCGAGCTAGTCGACTTCATCACCAGCGGCCCACTGGTGGCGATGATCCTCGAAGGTGATCACGCCGTCACGGCGGCGCGCCAGGTGATCGGCGCGACCGATCCGATTGAGGCGACTATGGGCTCGATCCGCGCCGACTACGCGCTCGAGGTGGGGCGCAACATGGTCCACGGTTCCGACTCCGACGAGTCGGCCGCCCGTGAGGCTGCACTCTTCTTCCCTGAGCTTGGCTGACACGCTCGCTCCACTGGTTTGGAACCCGGCCTGGCGGCTGGTGCTGGCCTCTGCCTCACCGCAGCGCAGTGAGATCCTCAGCGGGCTAGGAATTGATTTTGAGGCGCGCCCGACTGCCGCGGATGAGTTGTCGGCGGGAGACCCCGTCGAGGTGGCGCTGGCCAACGCTGTCGCAAAGGCCGAGGCCGGGCGCGCGGCGCTAAGCGCTGAGGAGCGCGAAAGCTGCGTCGTTCTCGCCGCCGACACGGTTGTTGCGCTTGGAGAGAAGATCTACGGCAAACCGGCCGACGCCGAGCAGGCGCGGCGCTACCTGACCGAACTCTCAAGCGCCGCCCACGAGGTGATCGGCGGTATCGCACTAATTGACGTAGATGGAGCCAGACGTACCACTCTCGCAAGGACCGAGGTTGAGTTCCTCCCGCTGAGCGCCGAGCAGATCGCCGAGCAGATCGATCTCGACGAGTGGCAGGACCGCGCTGGCGGCTACGCAATTCAGCTCTCCGGCGACGAGATGGTGGCGCGCATTGGCGAAGATCGCCTCAACGTCGTAGGGCTCTCAGTAAGCGCTTTGGGCGGCCTTGTGCAAGGACTGTTGCCCACTGGAAGCAGCGCCCCTGATCGCTACACTGATTAGACACGCGGACCGTCGGTAATTCCGTTAAGGAATCGCCTTCCGCCCGCGTTTTTCTGTCCATGGGCGTCCTTAGCTACTTGACTGGAATGGGCGGCCGCGACATGGCCGTCGATCTTGGCACGGCCAATACGCTGGTTTATGTGCGCGGCAGGGGGATTGTGCTCTCTGAGCCGAGCGTTGTTGCGATCGACGCGCGCAGCGGCGAAGTTCACGCTGTTGGCGTTGAAGCAAAACGTATGCTCGGGCGTACAC
This sequence comes from uncultured Solirubrobacterales bacterium, assembly GCA_903959665.1. Taxonomy (GTDB): domain Bacteria; phylum Actinomycetota; class Thermoleophilia; order Solirubrobacterales; family Solirubrobacteraceae; genus F1-60-MAGs163. The sequence continues at coordinate 8,258 of CAJBXY010000047.1, forward strand.
CGGGGACGATTCAGGCGATCCGGCCGCTGAAAGACGGAGTTATCGCCGACTTCGATGTAACCGAAGCGATGCTGCGCCACTTCATCCAGAAAGTCCATCAAGGGCGCTGGGCGCACCCTCGAGTGGTTGTCTGTGTTCCGTCGGGCGTGACCGGCGTCGAGAAGCGCGCAGTCGAAGAGGCCTGCCTCTCTGCCGGCGCCCGCCAGGCCTACCTGATCGAGGAACCAATGGCCGCCGCGATTGGCGCTGGCCTGCCGATCGGCGAGCCGACCGGCTCGATGATCGTTGACATCGGCGGCGGCACCAGTGAGGTGGCCGTTATCTCGCTCGGAGGGATTGTCGTCTCACGCTCAATTAGAATTGGTGGAGATGAACTCGACGAGGCGATCATCAACTACGCGAAACGCGAGTACAAGCTCTTGATCGGCCAGCAGACCGCGGAGGAGCTAAAGCTTGAGATTGGCTCGGCCTTCCCGATGGCCGAGGAGTTTCAGGCCGAGATTCGCGGCCGCGACCTCGTAAGCGGGCTTCCCAAGACAATCGCCCTCAGCAGCGAAGAGGTGCGGGCATCGATCGAGGAGCCGCTCGCGCAGATCATTGCCGCGATCAAAGAGACTCTTGACAGCACGCCGCCGGAGCTCTCGTCAGACATCATGGACCGCGGCATCATGCTCGCCGGCGGCGGTGCCTTGCTGCGCGGCCTCGACGAGCGCCTGCGCAGCGAGACACACATGCCCGCCCACCTTGCAGAATCACCTTTGACCTGTGTTGCCGTGGGCTCAGGTCGCTCACTGGAAGAATTTGAAGTCATTCACAAAACTAACCGCTCAGCAAGGAAGCGTCGCAGGCGCTAAGCGCCGCAGATAAGACGAACGCCATGCCTTGCCTAACAATCATTTTGAGATGTACGACCGGACTATTCGTCGGCGGCGGCTAACGCTAGCGGCGCTACTGGCGTGCTCGCTGCTGCTGTTGACCGTCTACTTCGGCGAGTCAAACGGTGGCGCGCTTCACAACGTCCAGCGCGGAGTGTTTAGCGTCTTCGCGCCGATCCAGGAGGGCGCTTCGACGGTGCTCAAACCGGCTCGCGACCTGTTCGGCTGGTTCGGCGACACGATCGACGCCAAGGGCCGTCTAAGCGAACTTGAAAGCTCCAACCAGCAGCTGCGCGCGCGAGCGATTGCCGGCAGTGAGGCGCTGCGAGTCAATCAGCAGCTACAGGGCTTGCTCAACCTCGACAATGCCGGTGGGCTGGCTGCAGCGAAACCGGTATCGGCGCGTGTTATTGGTCGTTCGCCGACGGTTTGGTATTCGACGGTGACAATCAACCAAGGCAGCGATAACGGCATCAAGAACGGCAACCCGGTGATCAATGGCGACGGTTTGGTCGGCCAGGTGTCCACGGTTAGCGGCAACGCGTCGATCGTGACGCTACTCAGCGACGGCGAGTTGGCTGTGCCAGCGCGCGTCAGTGCCGGCGGCGCCCAAGGAGTTGCTCAAGCGGGCGCCGGCGGGCCGGAGGATCTTCGACTCAAGTTCATAGCGCGCCGTTACCGCGTTGACCCAGGCGCCGCGGTCGTCACCGCCGGCACACTCTCAACCGCCCCGGGGCTTCAATCGCTCTACCCGCCGGGGATTCCGATCGGGTCGGTCACAAGGGTCGTCGACCCCGGCACCGACGCGCAGAAGATCTACCTGCGCACCTACGCTGATCTGCAGAAGCTCGAAATCGTTCAGGTACTCACAGCGCCGATAAACGGGAACCGCCGATGAACCTCAACTACCGAACGCTCGGCTGGCGCCTGGCTTTGATCTGCGTGGTAACCGTCGTCTTCCAGGTCGCTGCCGTATCGCAGGTTGAGATCCTCGGTGCACATGCCGACCTCGTGCCGCTCGTCGCTGCCTCGGTCGGCCTGATCGTCGGCGCGTTGCCGGGCGCAATCTTCGGCTTCGCGATCGGCATGCTGCTCGACTTCGCGCTCGTTGAAACTGTAGGAGTCGCTTCCTTGATTCTGCTCGCGATCGGCTATGCGAGCGGCCGGCTGCGCGAACTGCGCGACCCGCAAGGGGCAATCGTCCCACTGCTCGTCGGCGCGACCGCGACCGCCGCCGCGCAGATCGGCTTCTCGCTGCTGACCTTCCTACTCGGGCAGACGGTTCCGTTTGGCTGGTCGCTGCTTTGGGAGCTGCTTGGCACGGTCGCCTTCAACGCCGCGATTGCGATCCCGGTCTACCTCGTGATCCGCCGCTGCCTGCTGGCCGCGCTCCCGGAAGATCCGCGCCGTCGCCGACGCCGCGCCTACACAACCGGCGGTCTATCACCGCTCTCGAGATCATGATCGACCCACTCGACAAACCACCGCTGCGCAGCATCGGCGAATCGCCGCTGACGCCGCAGCTCGCGATGCGTGTTGCCGTGCTCGGCGGGATCGCTTTAGTGCTCTTCTCGATCATCTTTTTCAAGCTCTGGTTCCTGCAGGTGCTAACCGGCGATCAAGCGGTCCGCGAGGCCGCCAATAACCGCGTCAGAACGGTCGCCGTGGCGGCGCCGCGCGGCGCGATCCTTGATCGCAGCGGCAAGACGCTGGTTGAGAACCGCCCCGCCTCCGTGATGCAGCTTGACCCAGCCCAGCTGCCGGCTGAAACGCGTGCGGCGGCCGCCACGTGGGGGCAGGCGATGACGACTTGGGCGCGCAAGCCGCGCGGCCAAAGAGGGCCGAGGCCAAAGATCCCAGCCCCAGCCAACGCGGCGCTCGAGCAACGCTACGCAAAGCTCGCGGCGGCGCTGGGAATCTCAAGCAAGACGATCAACGCGCGAGTGATCCAGCAGCTGGCCCAGCTCCCGTACGCCAACGTGCGCGTTCAAGTTGATGTTCCGACCGGGGTGCGCAACTACCTTCTGGAGCGCCCCGGCCAGTTCCCGGGCGTGAGCGTTGATCAGGTGTACGTGCGCCGCTACCCCGGTGGCGTCGGCGCAGCGCAGCTACTGGGCGCCGTTGGCCAAGTCAGCCCCGAACAGCTGAAAGCCGATTCGTTCCGCGGCGTCATCTCAGGTGCGATCGTCGGGCAAGAGGGGCTGGAGCGCTCCTACGATCGTTACCTGCGCGGAGCCGATGGAACCAAGAGCATCACGATCGACGCTGCTGGGAAGCTCAAGGGACAGCGGATTTCGCGCGAATCGCGAGCCGGTGACAGCGTCCGCACCTCGCTCGATTCGAAGCTGCAGCGCAGCGGTGAAGCGGCGTTGGCCTCAGCGATGAGCGGCGACGGTACGGCCGGCGCCTTCGTCGCGCTAGACCCGCGCGACGGCCGCGTTCTGGCGCTCGGCTCAGCGCCGACCTATGACCCGAGCGTGCGCGCCAAGCCGATCGCAACACAAGCCGATTACGAACGACTCTTTGGCGAAGCGGCCGGCGCCCCGCTCTTCAACCGCGCGATCAGTGGCGGTTATCCGACAGGTTCGATCTTCAAGCCGATCACTGCGCTCGCTGCGCTCGACGGCGGCGTAATCACGGCCGACCGAAGCATCAGCGATCCAGGCGTGCTCACCGTCGGCTCGCAGAAGTTCTACAACGCCGGCCGCCAAGCGAACGGGCCGGTCAGCCTCGTGCGCGCACTGCAAGTTTCCTCAGACGTCTACTTCTACACGCTCGGCCGCGACGCCAACCCGTTGAAGGGTCAGATCATCCAAAGTTGGGCGCGCAAACTGGGCCTCGACAAGGCAACCGGGATCGACCTTCCCGGCGAGGCCTCTGGAACGATTCCTGATCGCCAGTGGCGCGCCAAACAGAACGCTAAAGAGGTCGCGTGGGAGAAGGAGACCGGAAAGAAGTGCCCGCCCGACTGCCTCTATTCGGATAAGCGGCCTTGGTCGGTCGGCGACAACATCCAACTCTCAGTCGGTCAGGGCGACGTGCAAGCCTCGCCGCTGCAGATGGCCGTCGCATACTCGGCTATCGCCAACGGTGGCACGGTCGTGCGGCCGCATCTGGGAATGACGATCGAAAGCGAAACCGGCCGCCAGCTGGAGCGGATTGAAGCGCCACCGCTGCGGCGCGTCGTGATCGACCCCAGCTACCAGAAGTCAATCCTTGACGGCCTCCACCAATCGACGCTCGACGATGGCACCTCGGCCGATGTCTTCAGCGGCTGGAACCAAGCGAAGTTCCCCGTCTACGGAAAAACCGGCACGGCCGAACGGCCGCCACGGCCCGACCAGTCGTGGTACGCGGCCTACGTCCCCAGCGCGACAAAGCCGATCGTGATCGTCGCCACCGTCGAGGACGGCGGCTTCGGTGCCGAAGCGGCAGCCCCTGCGGTCTGCGAGATGCTCGCGACATGGTTCTCGCAGCCGGACAGCTGTTCGGCCGGAAGCTCGAGGACGCGATGAGCGCGACGACCGTAATTCAACGCAGCGGCGAGGACACAAAGGCTGAGAAGGCGCTCGGCTTGCAGCTGCCGTTCGACCTCGTTCTGGTGCTCGCGACGCTCGGGCTCGCGGCCTGCTCACTGCTAACGATTGCTTCGGCGACCGCCAACGACATCCCCGGAAGCCCCGACTACTACCTGATCAGGCAACTGATCTACTACGTCGTCGGCGCGCTGCTGGCGGCGGTGCTTTGGCGCAGCGACTACTCGCGCCTGCGCGAGCTCAAGTACTTCCTCTACGGCCTGCTGATTCTCTCAATCCTGACCGTCATCGCCTTCGGCTCCGTCGCGCGCGGTTCGCGCCGCGCAGTCGACCTTCCACTCTTCTCGTTCCAGGCTTCCGAGCTAGGAAAGGTTCTGTTGATCGTTTCGCTTTCGGCGTTCGCGATCGACATGACGCGCCGCATGGCGGACAGTCGAACGACCGTCCGTTTGATGCTGATCGGGTTTGCGCCCGCAGCTCTCGTGATGCTTCAACCTGACCTTGGCTCGGCCCTGGTTTTTGTCGCCATTACTTTGGCGATCCTATTCATCGCAGGCGTTCCGTGGCAGCACTTCGCGGCGTTTGGCGCTCTCGCCGCAGTGGCGATCGCGCTCTCGCTGGCCGTGCTCCCAAGCGTCGGCATAAACGTATTGCATGGTTATCAGAAGGATCGCCTGACGGCGTTCCTGCACCCGTCCGAGACATCGGGCAAAGAGGGCTACCAGCAGAACCAGTCGCGCATCGCGATCGGGTCCGGCGAAAAGACCGGGCGCGGCAGCAGCGCAACTCAGACCAAGTACAACTTCCTCCCCGAACACCACACCGATTTTATTTTCGCCGTAGTTGGCGAACGGTGGGGATTCGCGGGGGCGGCACTCGTCCTTTCGCTCTACGCGCTGCTGATTTGGCGCGCGCTGCGAATACTGACGATGGCGAAGAACCTCTACGGCGCCTTATTGGCCGGGGGTATCGTTGTGATGCTCATGTTCCAGGTCTTCGTCAACGTTGGAATGACGGTCGGCGTAATGCCGATTACGGGAATTCCGTTGCCGCTGATGAGTTACGGGGGCTCGTCGCTGATAGCGACGATGCTGGCCGTCGGTCTGCTGCAGTCGATCTACGCTCAAGGCCGCAGGGCCTCGATGTCACAGGGACGGGTGCTCCAATTCCAATGAAAAGAGCAACCCAATGAAGAAGCAAGTACTAGTCAGCGTCGACCCGTGGGAGACCCGCGTGGCGCTGCTCGAACAGGCTGGAACTCCAGCCAAGGAGCGCGATCAGCGCCCGTCGGAGAAAGCAAACCCATCGGCCGGCTACCGCGTCGCCGAGCTCTACATCGAGCGGCGAGGCAGCCGCTCAATCGTCGGCAACGTCTACAAAGGGAAGGTCGATAATGTGATCGACGGGCTCGAAGCGGCCTTCGTCGACATCGGCCTTGAGAAGAACGCGTTCCTCCACATCGACGAAATCGTGCTGCCGGGCGTTGAAACGCCGCGGCGCGGGCGCGGCGAAGAGGGCGGCAAGAAGATCAGTTCGCTGCTCAAAAGGGGCCAAGAGGTCGTCGTCCAAGTAGTCAAAGATCCGCTCAAGACGAAGGGCGCCCGCTGCACAATGGAGCTGGCGATCGCCGGCCGCTACATGGTCTACACCCCCAGCGGCGAAGGCGTAGGGATCTCCAAGCGGCTCGAAGACAAAGAGCGCGCCCGCTTGCGCCGCGCGCTCAAGGACCTCGACCTGAAGAGCGGCGGCGCGATTCTGCGGACCGCCGCCCACGGCGCGAAGAAGGAAGATTTCGAACGCGAACTGCCTTACCTCTTCAAGCTGCACGAGGTCCTAGTTGAGCGCGCGGAGGGCCAGTCGGCTCCGTCGCTTGTGTTCCAAGAAGCCGACCTTTCGGTGCGCGTCGTGCGCGACATCTTCAGCGTTGATTTCGAACGCGCAATCGTTGACGACGAGGGCCAGTACAACAGGCTGCGCTCGTTCTTTGAGCGGACAGCCCCGGAGCTCGTCGAGCGCGTTGAGCTTTGGCAGGAATCGACGCCGCTCTTTGAGCAGGCAGGTGTTGAAGAGGTAATTGAAGGAGTTACTTCCCGGCGCGTTGACCTCCCAAGCGGCGGTTACCTGATGGTCGATTACGGCGAAGCGCTGACCGTCTTCGACGTCAACACCGGCTCCTACGTCGGTCGTGGCCGTCAGGCGCGACTTGAGGACACGATCACGAAAACGAACCTCGAGGCGGCCGACGAGATCGTCCGCCAGCTGCGGTTGCGTGACGTCGGCGGAATCATCGTCATCGACTTCATCGACATGACGAAGGCGAAGAACCGCGACGAAGTGATGAAGACGCTGCGCAAGGCGCTCAACGAAGACCGCACGAAGACCTTCACGGCTGAGATCTCGAAGCTTGGCTTGGTAGAGATGACGCGCCAGAATGTGACCGAAGGCGTGCGCGAGATCATCTCCCGCACCTGCCCAACCTGTAACGGCGACGCTGTTGTCCTCAGCGAGGAAACGATCGCGATCGAGTTCGACCGTCAGCTACGCGAAATCGCCGCCCGTTCGCCGCGTGCGAGCGAAGCGTTCCTAATTCAGATGAACCCGAGGGTCAGCGCGGAGTTCACCGGCCTCGGCGCGCGGATGCTGCGCGAGCTGGAGGAGGCGACCGGAAAGCTCTTCCACTTCGAGGGCAGCGACAGCCTGCCGCTAGGGCACTTTGAAGTGACGATGGAAGGAGCGGCGGAAGCTGTGCGCGAGCGCGCAGTGCCGTTCGCGGCCGGCGATGAAGTGAGCGTCGTGCTCGTCGAGCCGCACATGTACAACGTCGATGACGCCGTCGCGAAGATCGACGGCTACATCGTTTCCGTCGCCGGCGGCGGGCCGCACTTGGGCGAAGAGCGGATCGTCAAGATCGAAGAGGCCGGGCGAAATTCTGCGTCAGCAACCTTGCTGGACGCAGGAAACGGCAAAGATGCCCTAGACTCGGCTCCGCAAGGCAGCGAAGAAGAGGCTGCCGAGGGCGATTCCGCCACGACACCCGAAGTGGCAACAGCCGCTGAAGAATCCAACTAAAGCTGAGTGAACTGATGTACGCGATCGTAAAGACCGGAGGCAAGCAGTACCGCGTCGAGAAGGGGCAAACCCTGCTCGTAGAACGCCTGCCCGAGGCCGAAGGCGCCACGGTTGATCTTGAGCCGCTGCTCTACCGTTCAGATGACGCTGTTTTCGACGCTTCCTCGCTCTCGAAGGTCAGCGTCAAGGCGAAGATTGTCGAGCACCTGCGCGGCGAGAAGATTCGCGTCTTCAAGTACAAGCCCAAGCGCGGCTACAAGCGCACAACCGGTCATCGTCAGGAGCTGACGCGGATCGAAGTAACGGAGATCAAGCAGGCTGGCAGCAGTGCCGCCGCAACGAAGAGCGCGCCGGCCAAAGCCGAAGCGCAGGAGGCCTAAGGACTAATGGCACATAAGAAGGGCCTCGGCTCATCACGGAACGGTCGCGACTCACAGTCGAAGCGGCTTGGCGTAAAGGTCTTCGCAGGGCAGGCCGTAACCGGCGGCGAGATCATCGTCCGCCAGCGTGGCACCGTCTTCCGCCCAGGTGACGGCGTCGGCATCGGCCGCGACCACACGCTCTTTGCGACTGCGCCCGGCGTGGTCGAGTTCACCCGCGGCCGCCGTGGCCGCATCGTGAACGTAGTCAGCTCCGAAGCCGCCTAGCTAGCTAGCTGGCGGGACGCGGCGCTCGCTGTCGGCCTCGCCGAGCGGGGCGTCCGGCCGCCTTCCAGGCGGACCGCACGGAATTCCCCGCGTCGGCGAACCGACCGCGAGCTCCGGCTCCGGCTGCTGCTGCGGGATTAGACGCCCTGGGAAGTGGGGCGGATGACTATTTCGTTTACGTCTACGTGGTGGGGCTGGGAGATCGCGTAGAGGACTGAGTTGGCGATGTCGTCGTCGGTTAGGCCGTCGGGGATCGGTGAGCCGTTGTCCCAGAATGGGGTGTCGACGATTCCGGGGTGGATCAGCGTGACGCGGACGCCGCTGCCGGTGATCTCGCCTCGGAGCGACTGGCCGATGCCGTTGACGGCCCACTTTGTTGACGAGTAGAGGCTGCCTGGGATTGCTACGCGGCCTGCGACTGAGCCGGTCAGCAGGTAGTGACCCTTGGATTCCTTGACGGCGTCGAGCGTGGCGCGGATCGTTAGTGCTGTGCCGAGCACGTTTGTCAGCACCATCTCGCGCCAATGGTCGACGCTCGCTCCGTCCTTGCTGAAGCTGCCTTTGCCTCCGAAGCCTGCGTTGACGAAGGCGACGTCGATGCGGCCAAACTCGGCGAGCGCAGCGTCGGCGAGCGCTTCATTGGCTTCCCAGCTTGTTACGTCGGTTGTGACCGCCAACGCTTTGCCTTTGCCGCCGCACTCCTCGGCAACCTGCTCGAGTGCTTCGGTGCCGCGGGCGCCGAGCACGACTTTGTGGCCGAGCGCTGAGGCGGCACGAGCGGTTGCGGCGCCGATTCCGGTTGATGCGCCGGTGATCAGAATTACCTTTTCGTCTGACATGGCTGCTCCTGTTCAGGCCTCGTTGCGCGCAGGTCCTAGGGTTTGTTGGCGATGATTCACGACAAGGCTCGCATCTTTGCGCAGGCGGGGCGTGGCGGCGATGGCTGCCTCTCGTTCCGCCGCGAAGCTCACGTTCCCCGCGGAGGCCCCGACGGGGGCGATGGCGGCCGCGGCGGCGACGTCGTGCTGGTCTGCGACGGTTCGCTACGCGACCTTCAGTCGTTGGCCGGGCGCAGTGAGCTGAAGGCCGGGCGCGGCGGCCACGGCGAGGGCGCACTGCGCTCCGGCGCCGATGGCAGCTCACTCGAGATTCACGTGCCGCCGGGCACCGTCGCTGAGCTTGGCGACGGCACAATCCATGATCTCGTTGTGCCGGGTTCACGTGCGGTGGTCTGCCGCGGCGGTTCCGGCGGCCGAGGCAACAACCACTTCAAGAGTTCGACGAGGCAGACGCCGCGTTTCTCTGAGCGCGGGCTCCCTGGCGAAGAATTTCCGATTGACCTGCGCTTGAAGCTTCTGGCCGACGTTGGCCTCGTCGGCGTTCCAAACGCAGGCAAGTCGTCGCTGATCTCGACGTTGACGCGCGCCGTGGCCAAAGTCGGCGATTATCCGTTCACGACCTTGGAGCCGCAGCTTGGCGTTCTCGACCGTGGTGGGCGCCAGCTTGTGCTCGCCGACATTCCCGGGCTGATTGAGGGCGCCAGCGACGGCGCCGGCCTCGGCCACGAGTTCCTCGCCCACGTCGAGCGGACACGGCTGCTGGTTCATGTTCTCGACCTCGCGCCGCTTGACGGCAGCGACCCGCAGGCAAATTTTGAACTGATTGAACGTGAGCTTGGCCGCTACAACGCCGAGCTTGCGGCTCTGCCGCGCGTGCTCGCTCTCTCGAAGGCCGACCTCGTCCCGAGTGCTGAAGCGGCCGCGGTTGCCGAGCAGTGGCGTGCGCGGCTCGGCGCAGAGATTCCGGTTGTCGTGACTTCAAGTGCGACGCGTGAAGGGCTAGACACGCTCGCCGACGCGCTTGTCCAGCGGGTGCCCTTGGAGGCGGCGGCGCCTCAGCTGGCGGCCAGCGAAACGCTCGCCGAGCACCAAGTCTTCCGGCCCGGCGCCGGTCGCGAGTGGAAGGTTGACCAGCTCGAGGACGGCTGCTTTCTGGTTAGCGGTGAGCCGGTCGAGCGACTGCTCGCGCGTTATGACGTCGAGAACGATGAGGCGCTCGCGCAGGTTGAGCAACGGCTGCGGCGGATGGGAGTGATCGACGCCCTCGCAGAGGCTGGCTTCGAGCCCGGCGACGAGGTTTCGATCGCTGGCGTGGTCTTCGAATTGGACGCCGCATAGCCGCGCGCGGCTACGCTGCGCAGGCAATGGCCCGTTACGTCATAAAACTTGGCTCCAACATCGTCGCCGATGAAGCTGGAGCGCTGCGCGCCGATCTGCTGACAGCCGTTTGCAGCGAGGTCGCTGCGCGCCACGCGGCCGGTGATTCGGTGGTGCTCGTCTCGAGCGGCGCGATCGCGCGTGGAATTGAAGTGCTCGAACTCGGATCGCGCCCGCAGGCGATGGCTGATCTTCAGGCCGCCAGCGCCGTCGGTCAAGGCAAGCTCTACCGCGTCTACGACGAGCTTCTGCGCGAGCGCGGCATCACCAGCGCGCAGGTGCTGCTGACCTTCTTCGACGTCGGCCATCGCAGCCATTACCTCAACGCCCGCCAGACGCTCAGCCGCCTGCTCGAGTGGGGTGTCGTGCCGGTCGTCAATGAGAACGACACGACGGCAACCGAGGAGATTTCATTCGGCGACAACGACTTTCTTGCTGCGCAGGTGGCGATCATGGTTGGCGCCGATCGTCTGGTTCTTCTGACCAATCAAGAAGGCCTCCATCAGGCCGATCCGCGGACCGATCCTGCCGCCCCGCTTGTAGATCAAATCAGCCATCCGTCGCAGCTGAGCGAATATCAGATCGGTCAGGCCCCCTCGGGCCTTGGCTCCGGCGGAATGCGCTCAAAGGTCGTTGCCGCTGAGATGGCTACGGCCGCAGGGATCCCAACGACAGTCGCCAGCGGCATTCGTGAGGGCGCGCTGGCGCGGGCGCTCAGCGGCGAAAGCGAAGGTACGCGCTTTGCCGCTCAGGAGGATCGCTACTCAAGCTTTGAGCTGTGGCTTCGCTATGCA
>CAJBXY010000048.1 GCA_903959665.1 uncultured Solirubrobacterales bacterium
AAGTGGTGGCGCATGTGAAGCTCGCGCAGCTTGCGGCCAACGGCCGTCGTTGGCCGGCGATGATGCAGGTAGTAGTGCGTCATGTCGTAGGTCAGGTAGCCGATGAAGAAACCGGCGCTGAGCATGCAGGCCTGCGAGAACGGCAGCAGCAGCTGGAAGGCGGCGATGAAGATCAGCCCAAGCGGAATCGAGGCCGACGGCGGCATCACTAGGCGCATCGGATCGTTCGGGTGGTCGTGGTGGACGCCGTGGATCATCCAGTGGAGTCGCGCGCCGAGCGGATGGTCAGGCTCAAAGTGGAAGACGACGCGGTGAAGCCAGTATTCGGTGAGCGTCCAAACCGCGTAGCCGCCAGCCGCCCAGAGGAGCCCCTGCCAGAAGACGATCTCGCGCAGGCCAAGGATTGCGAAGGCGATAACGACAGGGATGAAGATGACCGGCACGACGGCAACGTGAACTCGCGTGAAGCGATCGAGCCACGGAGTACCGAACATCGGCGGCGAAGCCTTCAGCAGCTCCTGCCGCGGGAGCTCGGCCGAGTCGTTCTGGATCACCGTTTGGGCGTCGGTCATCTTCTATTTTGTAGCACAATTGGCGGCGTTCAGAGCGCGCCGCAACGGTCGTTCTAGCCCGTATTTAGTTTGATCCAGCAAGTGCCAGCAGCGCCGCGCCGAGCGCGCCGCCATCATCGCCAAGCTCTGTCGCCAGCAGCGCTGGTGGAGCCTCGCGGCGGAAGAGGTGCTTGGCTGTCTCGCTTTCGAACTGAGCCTTTCGGTCGCTGAAGAAGCGCTCGCCCATCCCACCGCCGATCACAACGGCCGGCAGGTCCAGCAGGTTGACGGTCGAGCCAATCCCTGCGCAGATCGCGGCGATCGCGCGGTCAACAGCCTGCGCGGCGAGCTTGTCATCGTTGCGAATGCCCTTCGCCCAGATGCCGCTTGTGAAGGATTCACGCTCGCGGTGCTTCATGATCTTGACGAGGTCGGTCTTCTTGCCCTTCTTGCGCTGCTTGCGCACCCATGCCTCCATGTCGCGGCGGCCGGCGTAGGCCTCAACGCAGCCGCGGTTGCCGCAGCCGCATTTCGCGCCGCCAAGTTCGATCACCATGTGGCCAAATTCGCCTGCGTAGCCGCGGCCATCCCACTGGCGGCGGTCGAGAATCAGTCCGCCGCCCACACCGGTTCCCCACCAAACACCAAGCAGCGCGTCGTAGGGTCGCCCTGCCCCGAGCTTGTATTCAGCGTTGACGGCGACGCTTACGTCGTTGCCAAGCCGAACGGGGAGATTGCCGAAGCGCTGCGAGAGCACGCCTCCGAGCGGGAACGGTTCAATCCAATCGGGCAGGTTGCTGGCGTTGGCGACGGTGCCGGAGGCCTGATCGACCGAGCCTGGCGAACCGACGCCGATCCCCTTCAGGTGCTTGGCGTCGGCGCCTGCTTGGCCGAGCGCGTCATCGATGTTGGTAGCAATCTGATCGGCGACCGCCTGCGGCCCACCTTCGTGCGGTGTTGCTGCGCGCGAGCGGGCAAGGATCTTGTTGTTGCCGTCAACTACTACGACGAGGATCTTCGTGCCGCCTAGATCAACACCGGCGCGCAGCTCGCCGAGCGCGCCGACCGGAGCTGGCGTAGTCGTCGCGGCCGGGGCAGGAGTGCCGGCAGGCGTTGCGGTCACTTCGTTATCGCGGGAACGTCGACGCAGTGGCATTAATTAGGCCTTTCCGTACACAGGGATATGGGCACCGCTTGTGGCGGCAAAATCGGGGCTGCAGAGATCGAAGATTGTGGCACCTATCTGTGCCGCTGTCACCCAATCGGCTGGATCCGCATCAGGCATTGCAGCGCGGTTTCCCGGCGTGTCAATAGTTGATGGAAGGACGGCGTTGGTGCGAATGCCGTCGTGGTGGTACTCAACGTGGAGAGCGTCAACAAGCCCGAGCACGGCGCGCTTGGCCGTTGCGTAGGCCGCGCCACCCGAGAACGGCTCGAGCGCGGTGCGCGAGGAGACGCAGACGATCGCGCCCTCACCGGCCGCCAGCATTGCCGGAATCCCTGCTGCCGATACAAGCCAAGCCGGGGTCAGGTTGATCCGCAGCTGCCCCTCAAGCTCGGAGACGTTCGTTTCGTGCAGCCGCCCTCCGGCCGCGAAACCGCCGACGAGATTGACGACGGCGCGCAGATCAGGGCCCGCCTCCGCGGCGAGGCCGGCAACGGCCTGCTCGTCAAAGAGGTCGGCTTGAACAAGGACAAGGTTGTCGCTGCGCTCAACGCGCTCAAGTTCGGCCTCGTTGACCCAAGGAACAATTACGCGCCAGCCACCGGCGATGAAGCGCGCGACGACGGCGGCTCCAAGGCCGCCAGTTCCACCGGTAATTATCACTGTCTGTTGCATCTGTCAGTTAGCTCTCGCTCGAAACGACCATAAGCCTATGCGAATTGCCCCGCTCCCGTCCGAAACCCTCCCTACCGTTGCCGACGTGCTGCTCAGCGAATACAGCGATGGTGACGATCTCGACCAGGTATTGCTGGTGCGAAGCGCGGAAGTGCGCGAGAAGAAGACCGGCGGCTCGTTCCTCAGGCTCACCGTCGGTGACCGCAGCGGCTCACTGACGGGGATGGTTTGGGACAATTACGACGAGGCGCTCGAGCTCTGCAAGCCGGGCTCCCCGGTTCGCGTTCGCGCGCGCTTTGAAGTCAATCCCAAGTACGGCCCGCAGCTGAAGCTCTACGACCTGCTCGAAGCTGAAGCCGGCAGCTTTGACGAAGCCGACCTCGTTGACGGACCACCCCGTGACGCGGCGACGATGGAAAGCGACCTGCGCGAGCTGGTCGCAACCGTTCAAGACCCGTACCTGCAACAGCTGCTGGAGCGGATCATCGGCCCCGCGGCGCCAACCTGGGAGCGATACCGCGACGCGCCGGCAGCAAAGTACTTCCACCAGGCTTACGCTCACGGCCTGCTCGAGCATTCGCTCACAGTTGCCCAAGCGGTCAGCGCCAGCAGCGCGATCTTCCCCGGCGTGAACCGCGACATCGCCGTCACCGGGGCGCTGCTCCACGACGTCGGCAAGCTCCAGGCCTACGGCGAGGTAGACGGCATCATCGACCTGACCGACGCCGGCCGCCTTCAGGGCGAGATCCCGCTCGGCTACGCGCTGGTACGAGATCAGATCGAACAGATCGCGGGCTTCCCGCCCGAGCTGGCAGCGGCGATCACGCACATCATCCTCAGCCACCACGGATCACTCGAGCACGGCAGCCCGGTCGTGCCGGCTACGCGCGAAGCAACGCTCGTTCACATGATGGACAACCTCGGAGGCCGGCTCGGAAGCTTCGACCGGATTGAAAAAGAGTTGGCGCCGGGAGCGCAATGGTCGAGCTTCGACCGCGCGATCGGCGGCGGTGCCTACTTCGGCCCGCGCAGCTCCGATGAGCCCCGCCGCGCCGCCGCCTGAGCGGTAGGCACACGGCAGAACGCGCAAAATGGACGCAAACTGCGGGCAAACTTGGCTCCTTGCCGACGACCGGCGCGAACGGTCAATAGGGTGAGCCGCTGATGGCAAAGGACACAGAAAAGCTGATCCGCCAGCTCTCGTTGATCTCATACCTGATGGCCGAGCGCCGCCCGGTGACGGCGCTTGAGATCCGCCGCGACGTTGAGGGCTACAGCGGAATGAACGAGGACGCCTTCGCGCGCCGCTTCTACGCCGACCGCGCCGAGCTTGATTCGCTCGGCATTCAGCTGACCGTTGATCGCCCAGCCGATGGAGCCGCCGAGCAGGAGAACTATTCGCTGCGGCCCGAGAACTTCCACCTCCCGGCAATCGAGTTCACCGACGATGAGCTGGCGGCGCTGCAGTTTGCGCTCAGCCTGCTCGACGGCGAGTTCGCCTACGCCGAGCCGCTGCGCCTAGCGCTACAGCAGATCACCTGGGGTCGGCCGAGCCCGCTCGAGGCTCCGGAGCAGCGTTCGCTGGCGCTCGGCATCACAGCATCTGCCGGCGGCCATGAGCTCTCCGGCCGGCTGGCGAAGATCGAGACGGCGATCTTCCGCCACAAAACGATCACCTTCGAGTACTTCACGATCGCCCGCGACGAAGTTGGTTCTCGCAAAGTTGACCCGTACCACCTGCTCTTCCGCGGCGGCCAGTTCTACCTGCTGGGTTACTGCCACGACCGCGAAGCGATTCGCGTCTTTCGCCTAACGCGAATCCAAGGCAAGGTCGCCTACGCAACGAAGGCCGAGCACGACTTCAAACGGCCCGAGGATTTCGATCCGCGCTCCTACGCCAAGCGCGCCGACTGGCAGTTCGGTGAAGAGCAGGGCGTCGCCGAGATTCTCGTATCCGAACGGCTCGCCTGGCAGGTTGAGCGCCACTTCGGCCGCTTCGGTGAGATCCGCAAAGCCGACAGCGAAAACGAGATGCTGTTCACAACCCCCTACGCCTCATCGCGAATGGTTATCTCGTTCGTGCTCGGCCTCGGCGAGCACGCCCGCATTGCCGGGCCGCCGGAGCTTGTTGCCGAAACCGAAGAGCGGATCGCCTTAATTCAGCAACGCCACGACGGTGAGTTGGAGATAGCCGACGCTCTTCCAAGCACCAGCGCCGAAGGCGAAGACGGCGAGCAGGCCGAGGAGATCGATACGCGCCCCGACGTCGCGATCCGGCCCGAGCGCTTCGCACGGCTTGTAACGCTGGCTTCGATCCTGATCAGCTCCGGCCGCGCCGGCGCGACTCTTCAAGCAACCGACGTTTGCGAGAGCGTCCAAATAACGCGTGAGGAACTGGCCGAGGACATCGCCGTGCTGAACGTCGTCAATTTCGGCGGCGGCTCCTACGTTCTCTACGCCGAGCTGGCCGAGGACGGAACGATCGAAGTTGACCCTGAGCCTTACGCCGACAACTTCGACCGCCCGGCGCGCCTGCTTCCCGTTGAAGCGAAGGCGCTGATCGCAGCGATCGACTTGATCGGTGACCACATGCCGGAAGGAACGCTAACCAGCGCGCGCGAGAAGATCGTCGCAGCGCTCGGCGCCGACCCGCTCGAGCAAGGGCTGCAGGTGGCCGACGGCGGCGCCGACGATTCACAGGTCGCGCGCGTCGTCTCCAAAGCAATCTCCTCCGGCAAGATGCTCAAGCTCGACTACTACAAGCCAAACGAGGATGAGTTCACCGAGCGCGTCGTTGAGCCTTACGCGCTGGTCAACGGTCGCGAGGGCTGGTATGTCGCCTCGTTTGACCCGGAACGGGACGATGTGCGCCACTTCCGCCTTGACCGCGTTCGCCACGCCTCGGTCAGCCGCAAGCAGTTCAAACGGCGGCCGGAGGTAAACCCATCGGCCGACGTTGAGGGCTGGCCAAAGACCGGCGAGCTACCGGCCTCGAACACGGCACTGATTTGGATCTCCCCTGAGCGCGCTCGCTGGGCGCGAGAGGAGAGCGCCGTCGTCGAAGAGCTCGCCGACGGCTCGGTACTGATCGAAATGACCTACGCCGGCCGCGACTGGCTTGTGCGCGAAGTGCTCAAAGAGGCAGGCGACGCGGCAGTGATCAAGCCGGTTGCAGCTCGCAAAGCGGTGCTCAGCGCCGTTCGCAAGCTGCGCACCGCCACGCGGGCCTAAGCTTCCTTAAAGATGGCAAGCCGCCGCGACCAGATCCGTATGAGCGACGAAGAGGTCGTCGCCTTTCTCGGCGAAGAGAAGACGATGATCTGCGCCACCAACGGCGTTAGCGGTTGGCCCCATCTGATGCCGCTCTGGTTCGTGGTTCGCAATACCGGCCCGGAGGATGCCCCGGAGCTTTGGGCTTGGACCTTCGCGAAGTCGCAGAAGACGAAGAACCTCGAGCGCGATCCGCGCGCCTCGGTGCAGATTGAGGCCGGCGAGGAGTACCAGGTTCTGCGCGGCGTGATGTTTGAGACAGAGGTCGTGATTCACCGCGAAGTTGACGACGTGCTGGCGCTCGGGATGGAGATCTTTGCGCGCTACACGCCGGGGCTCGAAGAGGGCCTCAGCGAAGAGGTGACGGAGATGATTCGTGGCCAGGCGGCAAAGCGTGTCGCCTTCCAGTTTGTTGAGCAGCGGCGGGTCAGCTGGGACCACCGCAAGCTCGGCGGCGTCTATTAAGCCCCCGCGCGGGTAGCCTGCGGCTAATGGAACAGCTCAAGGGCCTAATTCTCTCCGGCGGCAAAGGCACGCGCCTGCAGCCGATCACCTTCACCAGCGCCAAGCAGCTGGTGCCGGTAGCCAACCGCCCGGTGCTCTTCTACGGGATCGACGCGATGGCGAGCGCCGGAATCAAAGAGATCGGGATCATCATCGCGCCCGAGACCGGCGATGAGATCCGCGAGATGGTCGGCAGCGGCGAGCAGTTTGGCGTAAACGTCAGCTTCATTGAGCAGGATCAGCCGGCCGGGCTCGCCCACGCCGTGCTGACGGCGGAGCCCTTCCTTGGTGGCGACCCGTTCGTGATGTACCTCGGCGACAACCTGCTGCAAGGCGGAATCAGCGATCTTGTTGAAGCGTTCCGCTCCAGCAGCCCCGACGCGCTGATTCTGCTCACCCCCGTCTCCGACCCGGAGAACTACGGCGTCGCAGAGCTCGACGGCGACCGAGTGATCAGCCTGCAGGAGAAGCCGCCGGAGCCGAAGACCAACCTCGCGCTGGTGGGCGTCTACATGTTCACGGCCGGGATCCACGACGCAGCTCGGGCGATTAAGCCCTCGGCTCGCGGCGAGCTCGAGATCACCGACGCGATTCAGTACCTCGTTGACGACGGCAAGCGCGTTGAGCCGCACGTTGTTCAAGGCTGGTGGAAGGACACCGGCCGGCTCGAAGACATGCTCGAAGCGAACCGGCTG
>CAJBXY010000049.1 GCA_903959665.1 uncultured Solirubrobacterales bacterium
AGCGATTCAGCCACCGCAGCCGACCGCCTTCGCGGCCTCGTTGAGCAGCAGCTCGACCGCGGCTTTGCCGAGCTGCCGGTCTCGGCCGTAAGCGACTTTGCCGCCCGACTGCTGCGCGAAGAGATGCCGCAGAGCGGCCTCGACCCCTTCGTCGCAACGCTCAGCGGCGCCGATCGGCTGGCAATGCTGATCGAACGCGTTGACCAGCTCGAGCTGCGCGAACACGATTTCGCCGGCCGACCGGTAAAGCTGCTGGCCTCGCTGATCGCTCAGATCGACGCGCAGAAAGCGATGCTGATCAGTGCAGCGGAGTGCGCGCAACGGGCAGAGAACGCCGAAGGCGCCGGCGCCGCGCTAAAGCGCGAGTTCGCTGCGCTCTACGCAAGCCACGAAGCGATGCTCGCCGAGGAGGGAGCGCTGGACCAAGGGGATCTGATCTTCGGCGCGCTGAGCCTGCTCAAGCGGCCGGAAGTTCAAGAGCGCTTCGTCGCTCGCTACAGCCACCTGCTCGTCGATGACGCGCAGCGACTCTCACTGGCGGAGTTGACGCTCGTGCTCGCGGTGGCCGATCAGCTTGGCTGCGTGACGGCCGTCGCCGACGCCGACTGCGCGCCGGCAAGCGAGATCACCGGCGGCGACTCGAACCTTGCCGCGATTGGCGCTCAGAGCGGTGGCGAACGAATTGAACTGACGCGCTCGCTGCGCTGCCGCGAGCGAATAGTTCTAGCCGGCCAGGCCGTACTCGAGCAGCGGCTCAGCCCACCGCTGAGCGGCGAGCCGGGCGGCAGCGTCCGTGGCTGGCGCTGCTCGAGCGAGCGAGCGCAGGCGCAATCGATTGCCGCCGAGATCGAGCACCTGATCCAAGCCTCAACTGCGCCCGAATCGATTGCCGTGCTGGTCAGCTCCGTGCGCGACGACGGCCGCGCGATCGCAGCGGCGCTCGACGAGCGCGCTGTGCCACACCAGCTAGGCGCCGGCGACCAACTCTTCAGTCGCGGCGAGGTCAAAGACGTGCTCGCTTGGCTGCGACTGCTGACCAGCCCGGCCGACGCCAGCGCAACGGTTCGCGCGCTGGCGCGGGCGCCGATCGAACTGCGCGCGGTGGACCTTGCGCGCTGCGTGCAGATCGCGCGCCGCCGCAAGCTCGACATGGTCAGCGCGCTGAATGCGGCGACCGAATCGCCGCAGATTCCGCCTGAGGCGCGCGAGCGGATCGTCGCCTTCCTCAAACTCCAACGGCAGGCCGCCGCCGCGCTCGACGAGCTGCGCCCGGACCGCTTCGTCCACCGCCTGATCGACCGCCTCGGCCTGCGTCGCCAGCAGCTATTCGCGGCCCAAGCCGATGTTGTCGAAGGGCTGCGCTGCCTAGCCCGCTTTGAAGCACTCGCCGGCCGCTTCGCTGAGCGCTCACCACAGGCCAGCGGCCGCGAGTTCGCCGAGTACGTTCTCGCCGTCGCTGACGCAGGGTTACGCGAGAGCGATGAGAGCGGGGCCGCCGAGCAGCTCCCCGCCGCCAAAGTTGCCGTCGTTGAGGTTGGCTCAACGCGCGGCCTTAGCTTCGATCACGTCTTCGTCGCCGGTATGGAGCGGCGGCGCAGAGTTGACGACGAGCAGCGCAAGCTCAGCTACGTGGCAATCACCCGGGCGCGCGAGTCGGCAACCTTGAGCTACAGCGAGCACGGCCAGCGCGGCGAGCTGCAGCCACCGTCACAGCTCGCAGAGGCGGCGCTCGCGGCAGCGGGTGCAGAGTGGGAGGAGCGCGGCGAAGAGCTCTTCGGCCCCGACGAGGCGCTCCACGGCGCCTTCAACGAGCTGCGCGACGAGCTGCTCGGCGACCTGCCTCGGGTGGCCGGCACATTCGCCGAACTGCGG
>CAJBXY010000050.1 GCA_903959665.1 uncultured Solirubrobacterales bacterium
ACTGAACGAAGGCCGGCCTGCCGTCGCTCGCCCAGACGTTCCTTGCGATCTCCAGGCCGAGCATCGGCTGGCCGAGGAGCGTCTCGCCCATCGAGCGGAGCCGGACCAAAGACGGGTAGCGCCTGGCGAGCATCCGCATCTCGGTCTCGTAGTCCTCCCAGACCCGGTAGGTCGTCCTGCCAGAGGGAAGGGTCGAGACCGCAGCGCGGGCCCCGGGCCTCGGGTCGGGAAGAGGCCGCCACTTGAGCCCGGACTCGCGCAGGGCGAGCCGGTCTTCCTTCGACCGGAGGATCACGTCGGATTTGGGTACGTCGCCCGCTGCCACGTCGAGCCCTGCCTCGATCAGTGCTTCGACGGCCTGCGGGGTTGGGGTCTCGACCTCGACTCGGACCGGCTCGGCGGACGAGGCTGAGCCGCTCGAAGCCAGTGCGGAGCCACCAGCAGCGGCAAGAAAAACAACCGATAGACAAGACAGCGTGGACAACCGCGTCAACGAATTCACTGAGCGAAACTACCACCTGACATCGGCGCAAGCGCAGGTACGAGACAGCTCCCGGCCAGCTTCACAGCGACTCGGGGGGGATCAGCACAGCACGCCTTTGTCGGAGTGCGACATTCGTCGCCTGTTCCGTCGGCTCTCCAAGCGCGCCCGAGAGGATTCGAACCTCTGACCTTCGGTTCCGTAGACCGACGCTCTATCCAGCTGAGCTACGGGCGCAGCGGGGCTGAGTGTACCGGCGCCGAGTTACTTGCGGGCTTGGCCCAGCAGGCGGCTACGGGCGCTGGCGCTCAGTTTGCGTAGCGTGACGGTGACCGAGCGGGTCGTTGTGCCTTGGTAGACGCGGAGCGTTGCGCGCACTGCCGTGCCTGCGCCCACCGTGCGCGCGGTGCGCGCGTCGATTGGGAATGCGACGTTGCTGGTGGCTGCGGCGGCAAGGTTGATCGTCCGCTGGCTGTTGCTGCGGCTCGTTGCCAAGCGCACGCGGCCGCTGCACGGGCCGTCGGTATCTGCCACGCGGACGCGAGCACTGGCGGAGGCGCTGGCGGAGGCGGGAACGCAGGTGATCGAGAGCGTTGCCGTGCGGCCGAGCGCTGAGAGAGTCGTGCTGGTTGGCGTGAGGATGCCGGGGCTGAGCGTCGGCGGGTCGGCCGGGTCGCTGGCCGGAGTTTGAACGGTGAAGGCGACGCTGGCAGGCGTCTCGTCGGTCAGTCCATCGGGGCTGGTTGCGCGCACCGCGAAGGAGTGGAAGCCGCTGCTGAGCGCTGCCTCGGGCTGGAACGGGCTGGTGCAGTCGACCCAAGTGCGGCCTTCCATCTGGCACTCAAAGTCGGAGCCCTCGGCGGTCGAGATGAAAGAGAAGGTGGGGCGAGTGTTGGTCGTCGAGGTGCCAGGCGATTCGGTGATCACCGTGTCGGGAGCGACCGGTTCAGGCTCCGGTGTTGGTGTTGGCGTTGGCGTTGGCGTCGGCGTCGGGGTTGGCGTTGGCGTCGGGGTCGGTCGCTTGGCCGTGAAGGTGCCGCTTATCGAGGTAGCGCCGCTGCGCCTGCCGTGCCCGTCGATCGCGATGCTGTAGGTCGTGCCGGCCGTGACGTCAAAGCTCACGCGGCTCCAAAGGCCACCGGGAGCATCGTCATTGGCTGCCAAGGTTGTTAGGCCGCTGAGTGAGCTACCCGAATAGACGGCGAGCAGTGTGTCGTAAGTGCTGCCTTGCGTCTTGAGGTCGAGCGAACCGTCCTCAGTTGCCGTCCACCGATACCAAATCGAGGCGCTCGAGCCGAGCCCCAAGTTGACGTGGCTTGGCTCATTGGCCTCGTGGGTCGCAGCGACCGTCGTGCCGGCTGTCCCGGCAAGCGAGCTGAGCGTCGCTGCGTCTGCGAAGTTGTCGTTCCCAGGGGCGGGCGTTGGTGTTGGCGGCGCAACTGGCGTAACGCTAACCGCGCTCGATGCGGCTCCAGTGCCGACGCTGTTTACGGCGCGGAGCTTGATTGAGTAGGCAGTGCCGTTGGTCAGGCCACTGATTACAACTGGTGAGCTG
>CAJBXY010000051.1 GCA_903959665.1 uncultured Solirubrobacterales bacterium
CAACGTTTCTCGAACAGGAACTCGGCCGCCGCGAGGCGCTTCGCTACCCACCGTTTTCGACGCTGATTCGGATTGTTTGCTCTTCGCCGCAGCCAGGAGCCGCTCACGAGGCCGCTGGCGAGCTTCAGCAGGCGCTTCCCGGCTCACTCGGCCCGGCGCCGCTCTTTCGCCTGAGGGGGCGTGAGCGCTCGCAGGTTGTGATCAAGGCCGAGGACCGCGGCGCAGCAGTTGACGCGGTCAACCTCGCCGTTGCGCGCGCGGCAAAAGGGGCGAGCCGCAGGTCGCTCTCGATCTCTGTTGACGTTGAGCCGCAGTAGCGCCGTGCGCGCAGTCTAGAATCTGCTCCCTGCCGATGACCAACGAGAGCCAAACAGAAGCCGAAGAGCTGCGCCGCGAGCCGCCCGAGCTCGACCCGGAGATGCTCGCTCGCCGCGAGGCAGCGCTCCGTCACGTGCGCAAGTTCGGCGACCCGGTGCTCAAGTCGCGGGCTGCGCAGGTCGACCTGTTCGACGAGCCGCTGCGCGCCGAGATCGACCGTATGGGCTTGCTGATGGATGATGCCGTCGGAGTTGGCTTGGCAGCCAACCAAGTTGGTCTGCTGCGTCGCTTCTTCGTCTACCGGGTCGATGAGGATGGGCCGATCCAAGCGCTAGTCAATCCGCTGATCACTTGGACTTCAGAGCAGGAGGAGACCTTTGAAGAGGGCTGCCTTAGCCTGCCGGGAGTGGTCGTTGAGGTGACGCGGCCGGCGCAGGTTCGCGTTACCGCTCAGGACCGCTTCGGCGAGCCGGTTGAGCTCGAAGCCGGTGGGCTAGAGGCCCGCGTAATTCAACACGAGCTTGATCATCTCGATGGAGTGCTGATCATCGACCGCACTACGCGCGGCCAGCGGCGCGAAGCGATGCGGAGCCTGCGCGAACTCGGCGCAGGTTTCTAAGGGGACTGCCGGTGCGGACCGTCTACCTCGGAACGGCGCATTTTGCGGCCGGGGTACTGCGCCACCTGGTAGCCGCTGGAACCGTTCCACAGCTAATCGTCACCCGGCCCGATCGCCCGGCGGGGCGAGGCCGCAAGTTGACCGCGCCTCCGGTCGCCGACGTGGCGCGGGAGCTGGGGATTGCGCTCGCCCAGCCCGATGACGTAAACGACGCTGCGGGCTGCCAACTTATCGCCGAGGTCGAGCCGGAGGCGCTGCTCGTCTGTGCCTACGGAGCGCTGATTCGCGAACCGCTGCTCTCCAGTTACGAGATTCTCAACGTTCATCCGTCGCTGCTGCCGCGCTGGCGCGGGGCGGCGCCGATCGAGAGGGCGATCATCGCCGGGGATGAAGAGACGGGCGTTTCAATCATGCGGCTCGTCGAAGGGCTCGATTGCGGCCCGGTCTGTGCTCAGATCATTGAACCGATAGCCGCCGATGACAGCTTCGGCACGCTCAGCGAGCGGCTCGAACTGCGCAGCGCCGAGCTGCTCAGCGATCTGCTCGTCAGTCCGCGCCCGTTTGTCGAGCAGGACGAGTCGGCCGTGACCTATGCCGAGAAGATCACGGCAACCGACAGGATTCTCAACAGTGCCAGCAGCGCCGCCGAGCAAGAGCGCGTGATCCGCGCACTGGCGCCGCACATCGGCGCGCGGGTTGAGCTTGAAGACGGTCTGATGCTGGGAATCCGCAGCGCCCACCTTGATCAAGGTCGCCTCGTCTACGACGAAGTAGTGCCTCCCGGCTCGCGCGCGATGAGCTGGAAAGAGTTCCAGCGCGGCCGCGGCGAATGAGCAGTTGTCCGATTCCGTCGCGCGGCGTTCTATTGTCAGGCCGATGGCGGAAGTCTCAGTCGGACTGGAGTGCCCTTCGTGCCACGAACCGTGGCTGCGCCCAACGACCGTGCCCGGCCGCTATCGCTGCGTCTACTGCCTCCACCGCTATGAGCTGCGCTCGGTCTGCCCCGGATGCGGTGAGCACCAAACAATCGTGCGAATGTCGAGCACGGCGACCACCGAATGCTCACACTGCGGTACCTCGATGCTGGTGGAGGTTTAAGAATGGCTGTTGAGATCGCACCATCAATCCTTGCTGCCGACTTTGGGATGCTGCGAGAGCAGGTCAAGCTCGTCGAGGGCGCTGGCGCTGGAATCATCCACGTCGATGTGATGGACGGTCAATTTGTGCCGCCGCTTTCGATGGGGCCGCAGGTCTGCGAGGCGCTCCGTGACATGGGGCTCCATCTTGAGGTTCACCTGATGGTCGAGCGGCCCGAGGCGCTCCAAGTGGAGACCTTCGCGAAGGCCGGCGCCGGAACAATCATCATCCACGCCGAAGCGACCCCGGCCGTGGATTACGCGCTTGAGCTGATTCGCTCGAGCGGTTGTAAAGCGGGGCTCGCGGTCAATCCGGCCACGCCGCTCTCGATTTACGAGGAGGTTGAGCCGGATCTGGCGCTCTGCATGACCGTCAATCCAGGCTGGGGCGGGCAGAGCTTCATCCCAAGCTCGATCGAGAAGATCGCCCGTCTGCGTGGAATCGTCGGTGAAGAGGTGGTGATTGAAGTCGACGGCGGCGTTGATGCGAAGACGGCGGGCCTCTGCGTTGCCGCTGGCGCGACGAGGCTGGTCGCCGGCTCAGCGATCTTCGGTGAGGATGATCCCGCCAGAGCCTTCAATGACATCCTCGACGCTGCGACGAGCAGGGACTAGCTCGCCGTCGGCGCGCGGCGGCTGGCGGTAGAGGATGTAGAGCAGCGCGCAGAGCGTTGCCGTAGCGGCCGGGTAGCCGAGCTCAGCGCGCAGCAGTGCTGAGGAGACGAGCGGCACGAACATCCAGCCGACGAAGGCGAGAGCGACCAGCATCCAGATTACGCTCGCAGCCCTCGCGCGGCCGCGCGCGAGCGCTGCTTGGTTGAGCGTGCCGGCAATCAGGTGGAAGCCCATTCCGATCGCGACCGCCGCCAGCCCCCAGCGCCCGAAGCTAGTGTCGCTGCCAAAGAAGAGCTCCATCAAACTTGGGCCAATCAGCACCATCACTAGCGCCGAGATTCCAGCGAAGATGCCGATAGCGCGGACCGTGATCTTGATCGCCCGTGAGAACTCTTCGCCGCCCTTGGTCGCCTCCAAGCCGGTCAGGTGGGGTAAGAGCGTCGTTTGAATCGACTGGAAGAGCTGGAGCGGCGCACGCGTAATCAGCAGCACGCTGAAGACGGCGCCGGCCGTCGCTGCGCCGGCCACTGAGTCGGCGACCAGCACGCCCGCGTTGAGCAAGGTCTGCTCGCCGAGTTGGATTGCGGCGACGGCGCCAGCAAAGCCGACGCCGCTGCCGGCAACTGAGCCGACGTCAAGTTCGGGAGCGTCGCGATCGAGTCGACTGTGGCGGGCAATGGCCCAAGGAATTACGAGCAGCGATGCGAGTGGGGCGGCGAAGATGCCGATTGCAATCGCGCTCTGGCCACTGCTGATGCCGACGAGTACGGCGAGCGGAAAACAGACCCGCGCGCTTGATTCAAAGAGCATCAATCCGCCGTAGAGAATGAACCATTGGTGCCCGGCGAAGTAGCCGCGCGCGAAGTAACTGGCGGCGTAGGCGAGGGTCGCGCCGACGAAGATCAGGTAGAGCGAGCGCGAGCCACCGAAGAGCTCTTCGATCTGAGGCTTAAGCGCTATCGCCACAACCAGAAAGGCGAGCGCAAAACCTGCCTGAATCAGCATCGGGCCGCGCAGCGGGTGGTTGCCTTTGGCGCCGCGCGCGCGGCGGTCGGCGATCGTCCGTGACAGCAGCTGTTCGATCGGTCGGTAGATCACCGAGATGACGATGAAGAGGGCGGCCCAGAGGACGCTCAGCTCGCCGTAATCGGTTGCCGACAGCAGGTGCGAGGAGAGCGAGAAATAGAGGAACGTCAGCAGGCCGGTGGCGCCGACCCCAACCGCCAGCACGCGCGCCCCGGAGACGTAGTCACGCTCGGTCGGTGCGTCTCCGGCGGGGGATGTATCTGGCTTAGTCACCGAGCCGCACTAGCGCCATCACCCACGGGAACGGGTGGCGCAGTTCCACTACCTCGCCGTAGTTCGAGAGCGTTGCCCGAAATGAGCGGCTCGACCAGTGGTTGAGGTGGCCGGGCGTGTTGCCCAGCTCACTCCAGTAGGCGCCGCGGGCGATGTTCGTGATCCGCCACAGCGGCTCGCGTGGCACCGAGACAAGCAGCCAGCGGTTGGCGCAGCGAGCCATCTCGGAGAGCACCATCGCCGGGTCGCTGACGTGCTCGAGCACTTCGATTGCTGTCGCGGTGTCAAATTCATTGTCGGCGAATTCAAGCTCTTCGCCTTTCATCACGCGATATTCGAGGTTCGGTGCGCGGCGCTGCTCCCATTGAGCGTGGAGGAGCGGGTCGTCAAGGTCGGTGCCGACAATTCGCCCGCCGCTTGGCAGTCGCCCAGCCCACTCGTGAGTGAGCACGCCCTCGCCGCAGCCGATGTCGAGGATCGACGTGGGCGCGGCCATCGCGTAGCAAGCGTCAAGGTCGCGGTGGAAGCCGGACATCAGGCGGCGGACGACAGGGTTGGTCGAACCGTACTTGTCGAAGGTGTTGCCGGTTACGGTCCCTTCGCTGTCGACCGTCACGCGCGACTTCATCGCGGTGCCTGCTCGTGCTCGATCTGGGCGAGCTGCTCGCTTGGGGTGGGGGCCGAGTGGGCGCCGGTGGTTGCAGCTTGGCCGGTCGGCGCGGCGCCGGGTTCATAGTGCGACGGCGGCACACCGAGCTCGAGCTCAACTCTGCGGACGCGCTCGAAGATCCGTTGGCTCATGATCCGCTGAGCGTGCATCAGGTCGCCGATCACCGCTAGCGCCCCCATCACGACGGCGGCGTTGAAGAGCACGGCGCCAAAGATCAGCGACTGCACGTGGCCGGCGCCATCTCCTTGAACCCAGTTGAAGAAGAAGAGCGTGAACGGAACCAGCGCCGCCACCCCAAGCACAACCGCGGCGGTGAAGAAGACGCGCATCGGTTCGTACTGGGCGTAGATGCGGAAGATCGAAACGCTGTTGCGGCGAACGTAAGACCAAGTTGACGGGAAGAGCCGTGACTCGCGGGTCTTTGGGTTGGTGCGGATCGGAACGTCCTCAACGGCAACGAGCAGCTTGCCGGCCTGGATGATCGTCTCCAGCGTGTAGGTGAAGCG
>CAJBXY010000052.1 GCA_903959665.1 uncultured Solirubrobacterales bacterium
CATCCCGCGCCCGCTCCCTGCCGCTCCCTGCGTGTTCGGTGAGCCGGCCGGGGGCTTCGTGAACATCACGCCGCCAGGGCGGTCGAGGTTGCCGGTGAGAGTGTTGATCACGTCGATCAGCCAGCTTGTGACGGTGCCGAACGGCTGCGTTGTAGTTCCGATTCGCCCGTAGACGGCGGCGCTCGGCGCTGCGGCCAATTCGCGCGCGATCCGGCGGATTGTGTCGGCGTCGATGCCGCAGCTCGCAGCGACGGCCTCAGGAGTGAACGGTTGAGCCGCCTGCTCAACCTGCTCGACGCCGCTCAGCAGCCCATCTAGATGGTCACCGGGCGCGACCAGCCCTTCGTCGAAGAGCGCATTGACGATTCCGAAGCAGAGCAGCGCGTCGCCGCCGGGGCGGATGAAGTGGTGCTCGTCGGCGGCCTCGGCCGTCCGTGAGCGACGAGGGTCGATCACGACGACCTTGCCGCCGCGCTCGCCGATCTTCTTCATCCGGCCGCGGAAGTCCGGCGCGGTCATCAGCGAGCCGTTTGAAACGAGCGGGTCGGCGCCAAGAATCAGCAGGTAGTCGGTGCGGTCGATGTCGGGGATCGAGATGCTCAAGGAGGTGCCGAACATCAGGCCGCAGGCAACCTGCTTTGGCGCTTGGTCGACGCTGCTGGCGGAGAAGATGTTGCGCGTGCCGATCGCTTTGAGCATCGGCCGGCCGTAGATCAGTCCGCTGAGCGAGTGGGCGACCGGATTGCCGAGGTAGGCGGCGAATGCCTGACGGCCGTGCTCAGCGTCGATCTCTTTGAAGCGCTCGTCGATAAAGGCGAAGGCTTCGTCCCAGCTGCAGGGCGCAAGCTCGCCATCGGCGCCGCGCAGCATCGGCGTGCGCAGGCGGTCTGGATCAGCGTGGAGGGCGCCGATGTTGGCGCCCTTCGGGCAGATGAAGCCGTGGCTTAAGACGTCGTCTTTGTCGCCGCGAACCTTCGTTACCTCGCCGTCCTCGATCGTTAGTTCGAGGCCGCAGGTCGCTTCGCATAAGGGGCAGGTGCGCAGTGCCGTTGTCGCCATCTGCTCAGCCTATACGCGCCGGCGCTCTTATCCTCATCTGAGTGGCTGAGAAGAAGCAGACGAGCGAACGCGAAGAGCGCCTGCGCGAGCAGCGCCTTGCGCTGCCGGACGGCCCCGGCGTCTATCTCTTCAAGAACGCCGATGACGAGGTGATCTACGTTGGAAAATCGCTCTCGCTGCGTAAGCGCGTCAGTAGCCACTTCAGCTCCCCGGTCACACGCGGCGGCGTTCGGATGGTCGATTCGATCGAGGCGATCGACTTCATCCTGCTCAGCTCCGACGCCGAAGCGCTGCTGACCGAGCAGACGCTGATCACGCGCCACGAGCCGCGCTTCAACATTCAGCTGCGCGACGACAAGAGCTACCCGTTCATCGCCGTCTCAACCGACGAGCAGTACCCACGCATCTACCTGACGCGCGAGCGTCGCCGCAGCGGCCGCGTTTACTTTGGCCCCTATTCCAATCCGCGCCGCGCGCGCAGCACAGTCGAGGTGCTGCAGAAGGTCTTTCAGATCCGCTCTTGCCGCGACCCTGAGCCAGGGCGGCGGACCGGTTCCCCCTGCCTCGATTACCACATCGAACGTTGCGAAGCCCCATGCGTCGGCTACGTAACCGAGGAGCACTACGCCAAGAATGTCGACGGCGTGATCGCCTTCCTCTCCGGCAACTACCGTGAGATTGAGGATCAGCTCGAAGCGCGAATGAAGGCCGCCGCGGCAGCGCACGAGTACGAGCGCGCGGCCGCCGAGCGCAACCGGCTTAGCGCAATCCGCTCGCTGCTCGAAAGCCAAGGCGTTGTAAACGAGGCAGCCGGCTCATTCGACGCGATCGCCGTCGCCGCCGACGGCACCGAAGCGAACGCGCAGGTATTCCAAGTTCGCGACGGCGTGCTTGCCGACCGGCAGTCGTTCTATCTCGAAAACCCTGGCGAGCTCCAGGGAGGCGAGGTCGCGGCCGAGTTCATCGCCCAGTACTACTCCGGTCGCCCCGGCGTGCCTGCGCAGATAATCGTCCAGCAGGAGTTTGCGCAGTCCGAACGCGGGGCGCTCGCTGAGGTGCTGGCAGAGCGGCGCGGGGCAGGGGTCGAGATCCGCGCCGCCGAACGCGGCGCCAAACGCAGAATCCTTGAGCTGGCGCAGCGCAACGCGGCGCTGGCGCTCGATCACGAGCGGTTGCGCAATGAGCAGACGCGCCGCCGCCGCATCGAAGCGCTCGACGAGCTCCAGCGCGAACTGAAGCTCGAATCGCTGCCGATGCGGATCGAATGTTTCGACATCTCGAACCTGATGGGGACGCACACCGTCGCCTCGATGGTCGTGTTCGAATCGGCGACGCCGAAGAAGTCCGACTACCGTCGCTTCACGATCCGCTCACTCGAGGACGGGCAACCCGACGACTTCGCGGCGATGCGCGAGGTGCTCGAGCGCCGCATCAATGCGTGGGAGAGCCAAGCCGATCTAGTTGCCCACGACCCTGCCTACAACCAGTCGTTCGCAACGCTGCCGAACTTGATCGTGATCGACGGCGGCAAAGGCCAGCTTTCGGCCGGGCTTGAGGTGCTCGACCGCTTCCGCGAGCGCGGTGTCGCCGTGATCTCGCTGGCGAAGCGAATTGAGGAGGTTTTCGAACCCGATCAGAGCGCGCCGCTGATGCTTGAGCCCGGCAGCGCCGGCCTGCAGCTACTCCAGCGCGTTCGCGACGAGGCCCACCGCTTCGCAATCGCCCACCACCGCGCGCGCCGCGACGGCGCGATGACGGCCTCGGCGCTCGACAGCGTTCCTGGCGTCGGCCCGAAGCGCAAGAAGGCGCTGATCAAGCAGTTCGGTTCGCCTGAGGCGGTGATGGCGGCCAGCCGCGAGGAGCTCGAGAAGGTACCCGGGCTGCCAACCAAGGTGGCCAATGATCTGCTCCACCACATGCGCCGCACCGGAAGCTGAGCGAGCAGTTGCGTGCCGGCCGCGACTGCGGCGCAATACTGGTCAGGCGATGAGCGCTGAAACTACACCCGGCTCGGAGTCGGACGCAGAGCCAGTCCCGCTCGAGGACTTCGTGATTATCACCGGCGTCTCCGGTGCCGGTCGCTCAACCGCGATGGAAGCCTTTGAGGACGCTGGCTACTTCTGCGTCGACAACCTGCCGCCGGAGATGATCGGGGGCCTCGTTGACGTATTCCTTCACGAAGGGTCGAAGGTGCGCCGCGCCGCCGTCGTCTCCGACGCCCGCGGTGGCGAGTACTTCGACCAGATGTCGCGCGTGCTTGACGAGCTGGCACAGGCCAACATCAACTTCCGCGTTCTCTTTCTCGACGCCTCCGACCAAGAGCTTCTAACGCGCTACCAGGAGACCCGCCGCCGCCATCCGCTGAGCCCGGCCGGCAGCGTGCCGCAGGGGGTTGCCGCCGAGCGCGAACTGGTTAACCCAATCAAGGCGCGCGCCGATCTAGTGGTCGATTCGACCGGGCTGACCGCCGCCGAGCTGCGCGCCAAACTGATCGAAGACCTGCTGCCTCGCAGCGGCGCCGCAAAGCTGGCCGTGACCTTCGAGAGCTTCGGTTTTAAGCATGGCCCGGCGCGCGACGCCGACCTGCTCTTCGACGTTCGCTTTCTGCCCAACCCGCACTACGTCGATGAGCTACGGCCGTTGACCGGCCGCGATCAGTCAATCGTTGAATACGTTGGCCGCGACGGTCGCCTCGAGCAGCTCTATGAGCACCTGCTGGCGCTGCTCGACTACCTGCTTCCCCAGTATGTCGACGAAGGCAAGTCGCACCTGACGATCGCGATCGGCTGTACCGGCGGCCACCACCGCTCTGTCGCCGTGGCCGAGGGGCTCAGTCGTCGCTACGCCGACGGCGACGGCCTCACCGTCGACGTCGTTCACCGCGACATCGATCTCTAAGAGCACCTGATCGTAACGCGGAAAGGGGCGCCGCTCAGATAGCCTTGATCGGGTAATCGACCCGAAGGATTGACTGAAATGTCCGTACGTGTTGCCGTTAATGGGTTTGGCCGCATCGGTCGCAACGTTGTCCGCGCCGCGAAGGCCAGTGGCGCCGACGTTGAGTTTGTCGCCGTCAACGACCTCGCCGACCCAGCCACGCTCGCTCACCTCTTCAAGTACGACTCGATTCTCGGCCCCTACGGCGGAACCGTTGAGCATTCCGACAATTCGATCACGATCGACGGCGATGAGATTCGCGTCTGCGCCGAGCGCGACCCGGCCGACCTGCCTTGGCAAGAGATCGGCGTAGATGTAGTGATCGAGTCGACAGGCTTCTTCACCAAGCGCGATGACGCAGCGAAGCACCTCACGGCAGGCGCCAAGAAGGTCGTCATCTCAGCGCCGGCAAGCGGCGAAGATCAGACGATCGTGCTCGGCGTCAACTTTGATCAGTACGACGCCGCCACGCAGGACGTGATTTCGAACGCTTCCTGCACGACCAACTGCCTCGCGCCGATCGCCAAGGTCGCCAACGACACGGTTGGAATCAAGCACGGCCTGATGACGACGATTCACGCCTACACCGGTGATCAGGCTCTCCAAGACGGCCCACACTCCGACCTGCGCCGCGCCCGCGCCGCCGCCGCCAACCTCGTGCCAACATCAACCGGCGCTGCGAAGGCCGTCGCGCTGGTGCTCCCGGAGCTGAGCGGCAAGCTCCACGGTTACGCGATTCGCGCGCCGATCATCACCGGCTCTGTAGTCGACCTGACCTTTGAGGCTGAGCGGGCGACAAGCGTTGAAGAGATCAACGGCGCGCTGAAGGCCGCCGCCGAAGGGCCGATGAAGGGAATCCTTCGCTACACCGAGGATCCAATCGTCTCCTCCGACATCGTCGGCGACCCGCACAGCTCGATCGTTGACGGCCTGCTCACGAGCGTTCTTGATGACACGCTGGTCAAGATCGTTAGCTGGTACGACAACGAGTGGGGCTACTCGAACCGCGTCGTCGATCTGGTCCAGAAGCTTCTCTAACCGTCGGTGCGCACGCTTGACGAGATCGACGTCGCCGAGCGAACGGTCCTCGTGCGCGTTGATTTCAACGTTCCGCTCGACGGGAACGGTCACGTCACCGACGACGCGCGGATCCGCGCCGCACTGCCGACGCTGAAGTACCTGCTGGAGCGGGATTGTTCTCTCGTTCTCGCCTCCCACCTCGGTCGCCCGAGCGGCGTTGACCCGAGCTGCTCGCTGCAGCCGGCCGCCGACCGCCTGACCGAACTGACCGGCTGGCGCGTAAAGCTCGCGCGCTCGGTCGTCGGTGATGAGGTGCAGGCGATTGCCGAGGGGCTCGCTCCGGGCGAGATTCTGATGCTCGAGAACGTTCGCTTCGAGGCGGGCGAGACGAAGAACGACCCTGAGCTGGCCGCCGCCTACGCCGCGCTAGCTGACGTTTACGTTGACGACGCCTTCGGCGCATCACACCGCGCCCACGCCTCCAACGTTGGCATCGTTGATCAGGTCGAGCTGAGCGCCGCCGGCCTGCTGCTTCAGCGCGAGGTTGAGACGATCACCGAGATTCTCGCCGACCCGCCGCGGCCGCTGGTCGCAATCGTCGGAGGCGCCAAGGTGAGCGACAAGATCGGCGTTCTAAACGCCTTCCTCGAGCGCGCTGACGCAATTCTGATCGGCGGCGCTATGTGCTTTCCCTTCTTTGCCGCGCAAGGCCACGAGATCGGCAACTCGCTCTGCTCTGAGGACGACATCGAACCGGCCCGCGGCGTGCTGGCCGAAGCCGCCGAGCGCGGCACGACGCTGCTGCTGCCAACCGACCTCGTGATCGGCAAGCAGTTCAGTGCCGAGACGGAGATTCGCGAGCTTGATGGGGTTGACGTTCCTGAGGGTTGGATGGGGCTCGACATCGGGCCGAAGAGCTCGGCCGCGTACAGCGAGCTGATTCTGACAGCCGGCAGCGTCTTCTGGAACGGGCCGATGGGAGCCTTTGAGATGGAACCGTTTGCGGCCGGCACACGCGCCGTCGCCGAGGCCGTTGCGGCATGCCCGGGAACGAGCGTCGTTGGCGGCGGCGACAGCGCCGCCGCGCTGGCCCAGTTTGGACTTGAAGATCGCGTCACCCATCTATCAACCGGGGGAGGGGCGACGCTTGAACTGATCGAGGGAGCCACGCTCCCCGCCGTGGAGGCATTGTCATGAGAACACCACTGATCGCCGGTAACTGGAAGATGCACAAGACAATCGCCCAGTCGGAGCGCTTCATCTCCGGCCTTCTGCCGCTGCTCTATGCGGCCGACGGGGTTGAGGTTGGGATCTGTGTTCCCTACACCGACCTGCAGGCGATGGTTGACTCAACCCGCGGCTCACGCGTCGAGGTTTACGCGCAGAACATGCACGAAGCGCCCGAGGGAGCTTTCACCGGTGAGATCAGCGCCTCGATGCTCAGTGAAATTGACGTTCATGGCGTCGTCCTTGGCCACTCCGAGCGGCGCGAATACTTCAATGAGACCGACGCCGCTTTGGCCGAGAAGCTACTCGCCGCGCGTAAGGCTGGCCTCGCCGCAATTCTCTGCGTTGGCGAGAGCGAACAGCAGCGCGCCGATGATCAGATGGAAGCTGTGCTCGCGCACCAGCTTGAGCGTGACCTCTCGCTGATCGACGCCGAGGCGCTCGCCGCTCTCGTGATCGCTTACGAGCCGATCTGGGCGATCGGCACAGGCGCCGTCGCGACGCCCGAGCAGGCGCAGGAGGCTTGCTCCTTCATCCGCTCGCGCGTTGCGGCAATCGACGCGGCGGCGGCCGAGTCGGTGCGAATTCTTTACGGCGGCTCGGTTAAGGCCGACAACGCCGCCGAGCTGCTTGCCTTGCCCGACGTTGACGGAGCGCTCGTTGGGGGCGCGTCGCTGGAGCCGGAGTCGTTCGCCGCGATCGTCGGGGCTGTTGCTGCGTGAGTGAGGCTGCCCCCGCTGCCTGCCTTGTAATCCTTGATGGCTGGGGATTGGCGCCGGCCGGGCCTGGCAACGCTGCGCAGATGGCGCAGACGCCGGTATTTGACGCGCTCTGGCAGAAGTATCCCCGCAGCGAGCTAACCGCCTGCGGCCGCGCCGTCGGACTGCCCGACGGGCAGATGGGCAACAGCGAGGTCGGCCACCTCAACCTCGGCGCCGGCTCTGTGATTCGCCAAGACCTAACGCGAATCGATGACGCGCTCGCCGACGGCCTCTTCGACGAAAACCCGGTCCTCGTCAGCGCGATGCGTTCAAGCGATCGGCTCCATCTGGTTGGCCTTGTCAGCGACGGAGGCGTCCACTCCAGTATCGAGCACCTTCAGGCGCTGATCCGCATGGCTGGCGACCTTGGAGTGGGCGAAGTGTTCGTGCACGCCTTCACCGACGGTCGCGACAGCGACCCGCATGGCGGCGAGGATTACCTGGCTGCCGTGAGCGGCTGGTGCGAGGCGGCAGGCAACGCGCGTATCGCCAGCGTGATCGGTCGCTTCTACGCGATGGACCGCGACCAGCGTTGGGAGCGCGTTCAGGCCGCCTACGACCTGCTCGCGCACGGGCGCGGCGAGCACGCGGAGCCGAGCGCTGTGAACGCCGCCCGCGCCGCCTACGAGCGCGGTGAGACCGACGAGTTCATCGCCGCGACCGTGATCGGCGAGCCAACCGCAATCGAGCCCGGGGACAGCGTGATCGCCTTCAACTTCCGACCCGATCGGATGCGCGAGATTACGCGCGCCCTCTGCGACCCGGCCTTTGCCGACGTTCAGCGCGGCGGCGCTGAACCGGTAACCAATTACAGCTGCCTGACCGAATACGAGGAGGGCTGGCCTTACGCCGTCGCCTTTGAGCCCGAACGGCCGCTGATCACGCTGCCGCAGGTGATCGCGGCCGGCGGAGGGCGCCAACTACACGTGGCTGAGACAGAAAAGTATCCGCACGTGACCTACTTCTTCGCTGGTGGCGACGAGCACCCCCAGAGCGGCGAGAGGCGTGAGCTCGTTCCCTCCAACCGTGACGTCGCGACCTACGATCAGAGCCCGCAGATGAGCGCGCAGGGTGCGGCCGACAAGTTCGTCGCGGCATGGCAGGAAGAGCAGCCGCAGTTCGCGATCATCAACTTCGCCAACCCCGACATGGTTGGCCACACCGGTGTGATTCCGGCGGCAGTGACTGCGATCGAAACCGTTGATCGCTGCCTTGGCGAAGTTGTCGCCGCCGTGCAGGCCAGCGGTGGCGTGCTGCTGATCACCGCCGACCACGGTAACGCCGAACAGATGCTCAACGAGGACGGCACAGCGAACACCGCTCACTCGCTCAATCTGGTGCCGGTGATCGTCACGCGCGAAGGGCTGAAGCTGCGCTCCGGCGGGATTCTCGCCGACGTCGCGCCGACGCTGCTTCAGCTGCTGGGAATTAGTCAGCCGGACGAGATGA
>CAJBXY010000053.1 GCA_903959665.1 uncultured Solirubrobacterales bacterium
CGTCGTTGAGCGCTTCTCGCTTGCTCGTGGGCTCGAAACAGCCGATGCCGAGCGGCTCGGGAAGGTGGTTCACGGGCTCGCGGCATGGATCATCGAGCGCGCCTACCCGGATGACCCGACCGGCGAGCTGGTAGTTCAGATGGAGCTGGCCGAAGGAGCGGTTCGCTGCACGATTGAGGATTGGGGCGAACCGATCGCCGCGTTTGGTGGCGGGCTCGACGGAACGCCGCCCGAGCTCGCTGAGATTGAATCGATGACGCACGACCTGCGGCTCGTGAACTTGGGCCGCGACGGTAAGCGGCTCAGCGCAGCTGTTGATGCCGTGGGTGTTGTGCCGGAGGAACACGTCGCCTTCGCCCAGTTCGCGCGCGAGACCGGCGAGGGCGAGGCGACCGCCGATCAGGTTGAGATTCACAACACAACGCTTGCCGAAGTCGAGGCCGTCTCTCGGCTTCTCTACACAAACTATGGGCTCGGCTACGGCCATCCGGACTTCTACCGGCCGCGCTGGGTTGAGGCCGAGATCGAGGCTGGTCGTCTTCACTCGACGGTCGCGGTTCTGGCCGGCGAGATCGTTGGCCACCACGCACTGCTGCTCGAAAAGAGTGGCGAGGCCGGCGAGACCGGTGTAGCCGTCGTCCATCCGGCCTACCGTGGCCTCGGCATCTTCAACCGCCTTTTCGAGCACACGATTGAGCGCGCCCGCGCGGCCGAGGTTGAGGCCGTCTACGCGCGCGCAGTCACCGCTCATCCCTACAGTCAGCGCGCCGAGCACTCGCGCGGCTACCGCGAGAGCGCGCTGATGCTCGGTTCGGTGCCGCAAGGCAAGGACGAAAGCGGCGAGCCAACGAAGCGCGCCGCTTCGCTGCTGACATTCCTGCCGCTCGACCGCAGTCCGCGGCCGGTCAGTTTTCCCGAGCGTTACGCAGAGCCGCTGCGCGCCGCCTACGCGAACCTCGAGCTGGAAACCGTTGAGCCTCAAGAGGAGCGCGCGCTCGAAGAGCTTGATGAGCGTCCGTCGGCCCAGATCGAACGCGACGAGCAGCGCTGCAGTTCTCTAATTACAGTCAGCCGCTGGGGTGACGAAGGTCGAAGCCAGATGATCGACGCTGTCCGCTCGGCCGTCCACCACCACGACGACGTCGCCTACTGCGACCTTGATTTGGAAGCGCTGACCGCCGATCAGCTAGACGAAGCGATCGAGCAGCTCCGCGAATTCGACTTCTTCTACTGCGGACTTGCGCTCTGCGCTGCGGCTGGCCACGACCATCTACGGATGCAGGCACTGATGAGCGACGACGTCGAGCTAGAAGCGATTGTGCTCGACTCCGAATACGCGCAAGGGCTGCGCGAAACAATCTTCGCCGACCGTGCCCCGGTCAGCCCGCTCTGATCAGCCGTCGTCTTGGCTGAAGGCCCAGCGAATCTCGTCGATCGAGAGGCCGCAGGCAAGGCAGGCGAGCAGCTTCATCCGCGCCGCCTGCGGCGAGAGGAAGCCGGCCGGAATAACGTTTGTCAAACGCAGGTCCATCTCCGAACCGGCGTATCCGTAGGTTGAGTTAAGAATCACGCCGCGCTCCGGGCGGCAGTAGGCGATAACCGGAATTCGTTCCGCCGCGTCGGCCCAGAGCGCGAGCAGCTCCGGCGTCAGGTGGCCGGCGCCGAGCGTCCCGATCACAACGCCGTCCGGTTCGGTCGCCAGCGCAGCGCGTGCCAGCGACCCGTCGTCACCGGATGAGGTCGGGACGATGAAGACGCGCTGCTCAAGCCCCGGCGGGTCGAGCGTCGGGTTGCGTGGCAGGCTCGACCAGATTGTCGGGTGGCCTTCGGTTACGCGTCCGAGCGGGCCGATCTGTGGCGAAGAGAAAGCCGTAAGCGAGGTTGTGTCGGTCTTGCGAACTACGCGGGAGTGGTGAATCTCACCACCGAAGACAACCAGAACGCCAAGCCCGGCGGCGTCCTCGCTGGCGGCCACGCTGACG
This sequence comes from uncultured Solirubrobacterales bacterium, assembly GCA_903959665.1. Classification (GTDB taxonomy): domain Bacteria; phylum Actinomycetota; class Thermoleophilia; order Solirubrobacterales; family Solirubrobacteraceae; genus F1-60-MAGs163. Next base: position 1,983 of record CAJBXY010000053.1, read on the forward strand.
GCGTCGACGAGATTTGCTGGCCCGTCGGCGCCTGGCGCGCTCGCTGTCCGAATCGCGCCGGTAAAAACGATCGGCGCCTCGGCGTCGCTAATGATGTCGCAGAGCATCGCCGTCTCTTCGAGCGTGTCGGTGCCGTGCGTTACGACAACGCCTATTCCACGCCGCGCCGCGTCGCGGGCCGCGTGGCAGATCTGAAGTTGCTGAGTCAGGCTCAGGTGAGCGCTTGGAAGGTTGGCGACGGTCTGCGCTTCAAGCCCGTGATGGGTTGCGAGCCCGGGAACCGAAGCGATCAGCGACTCGGCGTCGAACTCCGGCGTGGCACCACCGGCGCCGCTCATCGCGATCGTGCCGCCGGCCGCAATAACGCGGACGTGGCGTGCCGGCTCTGGCGCAGGGCGAGTCGTCATCGTCGCTTACGGTAGCCGCTGGCGGCGGCCGCTGGATTAGCCCGCCGGCTCGGCTTCCGCTGCCTGCTCGGCTTCAAGGACCGCGTTGACCGGCCCCGAGCGCATCAGCGCGAACGCGCCGGCGACGGTGACCAGTAGCGAACCGATCAGCAGCGCCGCCATCGCAGGGTCGCTCGGCAGGCTCTCGCCGCCGACGATTGAGCCGAGCGCGATCGGCAGCGCCAGCTCAATCACAAAGATGATCGGCGCCACACGGGCGACGGTCCTGATCTGCAGCGCTACCTGCTCACTGTTTAGCCCAAGGATCGCGAAGAGCCCTGCGACGGCTCCCCAGAGCAGTAGCGCGATCCAAGCATTCGCGACCAGCGAGTCGGCGACGATCTTCATCAGGAATGCGGTCAGCGCGAAGGCTGTACCGGCCGCCAAGACCATCACGACGCTCGCCAGGCGGCGGCGCAGAAAGTAGGGAACCAACGCAATCAGCGCCAATGGCGCGAGCACAAGCAGCAGCGAAATTGCGCCTGAGTTCTCCGGCGAGTGCTCGGGGCCGCTGAGCGCCACGCCGACAACGCCGAGGAAGATCGCTGCGACGCTCACGACCTCATGCCAGCCAACCTTCTCGCCGAGCATCTTCTGGCCGGCAATTAGCAGCACGATCAGCCCGGTCGCGTCGGCCGGTTGCACCACTGCCAGGGGAGCAATCGTCAGCGCTGCGAGTTGCAGTGGGATCGCGAGCGCCTGAACGCCGACGCCCGCAAGCCAGCGCTTGCGCCTCACCAGTTGCCTGAGCAGGCCAAGGTTTGCCGCGCCTTGAGTTTTAACTTTGCGCGTCTCACCGGCCTGCACGACGGTCGCAAGGTTGAAGCAGGCCGAAGCGCCGGCCGCCAACAGAATGCCAATGATGATGTCGCGCACAGTTCTGCGAGTCTACGATCTGACCGATGCCAACACGCGTTCTGCTTCTTAGCGCCGGAATCGGCGAAGGCCACAATCTGCCGGCGCGGATGATCGCCGACGGCTTGCTCGAGCTTGATCCCCACTGCGAAGTGGTGATCGTTGACAGCCTCGCTGAGATGGGCCGCGCCGCAGCGCTCTTGATCGACGACAGCTCGGAGCTGATGTTCGACCGCTTCAACTGGCTCTTTGATGGCGTTTACTTTCTCGTAGCGCGCTTCGATCCGACGCGCAAGATCGGCCAGTGGCTGGTGGAACGCTTGGGTCGGAAAGGACTACTCACGCTGATTGCTGCGCGGCAGCCCGACGTGATCGTCTGCACCCACCCGGCGGCAACCGATCTGCTCGGGCGCTTGCGCCAGCGCGGTGAGCTTGACACGCCGGTCGCCTCAGCGATTACCGATCTGGCCGGCCTGCGCTACTGGGCTCACCCGGGCGCCGACCTCCACTTGATCACCGAGGAAGAGTCGCGCGCCGAGGTTGAGCAGATCGCCCCCGCAAGCCGCATCGTCTGCGTCCGCGGTATGACCTCGCCGGAGTTTGAGCATCCGCTAAGCCAGGCCGAGGCGCGCGCGGCGCTGGAGATGCCCGCCGACGGGCCGCTGATTCTCGTCTCCGGCGGCGGCTGGGCGGTCGGTGATCTTGGTGGCGCTGGCGAAGTGGCGCTGGCGGCAGATCCGGCTGGCCGCGTCGTGATCCTCTGCGGCCGCAGCGAGCAGGTAAAGGCGAGGCTCAGCGAAGCCTTCGCGCTGGCGCCGCGAGCGAAGGTGATCGGTTTCACCGAACGGATGCCGGAGTTGCTTGCCGCCGCCGACGTGCTGATCCACTCGACCGCCGGGCTGACGGCGTTTGAGGCTCGCGTGCGTGGCTGCCAGCTGATCTCCTACGGTTGGGGCGTGGCTCACATACGGCTCAACAACGAGGCCTACGAGCGGTTCGGCCTGGCTGAGGTTGCAGCCGATCGCTACCAACTTGCTGATGCTCTGGCGCGAGCACTCGATCGGCCACGCAGCGGCGACCTTCGCTACGGCGAACGACGATCGGCGGCCGCTGAGGTGCTGACGCTGGCTGGAGCGGCGCAATGATTGGCCGCGCGGCAACGCTGCTCGGCGCTGGCGCAGGAGCGGCATGGGCACTACCAGCGCTCGCTCCGGTGATCCCAGCGCTCGCGCAGGCGCTTGGCGTGCCGCGCCGCCGTGAAGGCGCCAGCGGCATCGCCTTGACCTTCGACGACGGGCCGCACCCGGAGGGAACGCCGGCCGTTCTCGACCTGCTCGCCGGCGCCGACGTCAAGGCGAGCTTCTTCCTCGTTGGCGAACAGGCCCGTGCTTTCCCGGAGTTGGCCGAGCGGATCGCCAGTGAAGGCCATGAGGTTGCCGTCCACGGCGACCTCCACCGCGTGATGCTGCGCCTCGCTCCGGCGATGATCGCCGCCGACCTCGATCGCGCGCGCGAGACAATCGGCGAGCTGACCGGCCAGCGGCCGCGCTTCCACCGCCCACCACTAGGCATCTACTCCTACCCGGGGCTGAAGATCGCTCGCGATCAGGGGCTTGAGCCGCTGCTTTGGTCGCGCTGGGGCCGTGACTGGTCAGCGAAGTCGAACGCCGCTTCAATCAGCGCGTTGGTTACGGCCGATCTGGCCGCAGGCGACGTGCTGCTGCTGCACGACGCCGACTGGTACAGCGACGCTGGCTGCTGGCGCAACACGGTCGCCGCGCTGCCAGCGATTCTCGAGCGGGTGAATGCCAGCGGGCTGGCAGCTCAGACGCTAAGCCGCGCTTAAGCGCTAAGCCGCGCCGGCGCGACGTCGTCGATCAGGCCACGCCTGCGGGCCAGCGCAATGCCGGCGCTCGCGAGCGCGATTACCAGTGCCACGCCTGTAACCGTGAGCACCAAGAGTGACCGGCTGGGCGTTGCGAGGTGGAAGAGAGAGTGACCCCACGGAGTCATCACGGCAAAGACGAAGAGCGCCGTGATCAGCGTCGCAGCGACAGTTGAAATGGTCCGCGTCTTCGGGTTGCGCCAGAGAATCTCGATCAGCAGGAATACGGCAAGCGCGGCGATCATCGTTACCGCCAGCGTGCCCACCTGAGCGTCGGGAAGGCCGAACGAGTCAACCGCGACAACGTAGGCGGCGAGCATCGCCAACGAGGCGATCGCGTAAGCGAAAGGCACGGCGACGCTTTTGCGGGCACGCGTCAACGCTGCAGAGAACCCCTCTGTGGCTTTGGCCGCGGGCTGCATCGGTACCGGCGCGGCCGCTTCGTCCTCGCGGCGCCACTGCACGTAGCGGCTGACGCCCTCAGCGAAAGGCGTCTCAGCGGTCCAGCCGAGCTCCTCTTCGGCGCGCGCGCCGCTCACCTCAACGCCGACGTAATCGGCGGTGCGCTGCTCGGTGTACTCAATCCCGGTCGGCGCGACCAGCTCCTGAACGAGTTCAGCTATCTCAAGGATTGTCACCGAGCTGTCGCTTACAAGGTTGTAGGTGCGGTTCGCCGCGACAGGCCCAAGCGCCTTGACACAGCCGGAAGCCAAGTCTTCGACGTAAACAAAGCGGCGCGACTGGTCGCCGGCGCCGGCAACGGTTAGAGCCTCTCCTGCCATCGCCTTTCCGACGAAGGCTGGAACAACGGCCGCCGGCCGCGCGCGCGGGCCGTAAGGAATTCCGAAGCGCAGCACCGTGAACTCAAGTTCGTAGAGCTCGTTGTAGCTGCGGCAGTACATCTCACCGGCCAGCTTCGAAGCCGTGTAAAGGTGGTTTGGCATTCCGAGCTTGCTCTCCTCGTCAACGCGCTCGCCCGACTCGCCGGTATAGACCCAGATCGTGCTGGCGTAAACGACTCGCTTCACTCCGGCGCCGCGAGCGGCCTCGAGCACGTTGATCGTGCCGCGGGCGTTGGCCGCCTCGGATTCGACCGGCATCTTCGCAACCTCGTTGACGTCGGCCGCAGCGGCAAGGTGCATCACCGCGTCGCAGCCGCTCATTGCCAGCTGAAGCCGCGTCAGGTCGCTGAGCTCACCTAGCTCGGTCTGAATGTCATCGCGGAACGGTGAGGCAAGGCGGTCGTAGATGACCGGCTTGTGGCCAGCGTCAACGAGCTGGTCAACGACGTGCGAGCCGATGAAGCCTGAGCCGCCTGTAACGAGAACTTTCATTGCGTTTCTTGATCCGATCGGTCTTGGTTAAGGCTGGTAGTAGAGCGGAATGCACCAGTGGTTTGCCGCGACCCAGTCGGTATTCGGAAGTTCGACGTCAATTCCCATAATCCGGTGGCAGGGCTGGTCGTAAACCTTACCGGTTGAGCGGTCAACCTCCGTGAAAACGATGTATTTGTAGTAGCCGGAGCCCATTCCTTCGGGCATCGTGAGCCGGTTTGGGTTAGCCGGGTCGAGCACCGTGCGAGCGACCTCCTGCTTCCAAGCGACGATCTCCTCAAGTCGCTCGGTCTGTACCAGCCCAATTGCCGCCGTGAACTCACTAAGGCGGAAGTTGAGGCCGAAGTGGGCGTAGTCGGGTTTGCCGTAGTTACGGAACTGGCGCGCGAACTCAAGCAGCTCTTCGTTCTCGCTGACGAGCATTCCGCCTTCGCCGGTGGAGATCGTTTTCGTGGCGTAGAACGAGTAGACGCCGGCGTCGCCCCACGAGCCTGGGCGCTTGCCGTTCCAGGTTGCGCCGTGGGCGTGCGCGCAATCTTCGATCAGGAAGATTCCTTCGGCCTTACAGAGCGCGGCGATCCGTTCGACGTCGAAGGCGATGTGGCCGCCGATGTGAACCAGCATCACGGCCTTTGGCTTGTGCTCGGCGACCTTCGCTTCAAGGTCATCGAACGACATGCAGAGGTCCTCGCGGTTGCAGTCGACGAAGACGACGTTGGCGCCGGCGCTGATCGCCGCGTTCGGCGTAGCGATAAAGGTGTTCGACGGGCAGAGCACCGTCTCGCCACGAACGCCGGCGAATTCGAGCGCCGCGAGCGCCGCTCCGGTCCAGCCCGAAAAGGCGACCGAACCGATCGAATGCAGATCGCCCCAAGCCTGCTCGAAGGCGACTGTCAGGTCGCCTTCCGACCAGCGCTGCGAGTCAATTACGCCGTCCCAAAGCTCGTGCAGGCGGGCACGGTCACGCTGATCGAAACCGATCGAAAACTGGCTGAAGTCACTCATCGAGATCTGCTGGCTACATCAACGGCTTGGTTGCCTGCAGGATCGCTTCGTCGAGGCCCTCGGTGCGCAGGTGGGTGATCTCCTGGTAGCCGGGGTTCGTGACCATCTCAAGGAACTTCGCTCGGCTCGGGTAGCGGATCAGCATTACCGCGTCCCAATCCCAGCCTTCGGGGGCGACGACCGCCGTTGAAGCCTCACTGGCGTAAATGATCTCGGCGCCAACCTCGTTTAGGAAGTCCATCACCTTGGCGCCGTACTCGGCGTAGCTCTCGCGCCCACCGTCGGCCTTGTACTTGAGCATGTTGAGCATCACAACGGGACCGCCGTCGTCCTCTTCGACGTAGCGCTTGATGTCCTGGGGGCCTGGGTCTACGGGCATTCGTTGTCCTCTCGGGTGATGGTTGAATCGCGGCTGCAGCGCTCAGATTTCGCCGACGTCGTCCGACGCCATTCGCTGTTCGGCGGCGCTGTGGCGCGGATTGTATTGGCTGGTTGCCGCTTCACGGGCCATCCGGCGGCGGTCGGCAATTGTGTAGACCGGGGCGTCAATCACAACCGTGTCGCCGAATAGGTCGAGCAGGCAGCGGCAGCGCTCGTTGAAGAGTCCGAGGACGTAACCGGCGAAGAAGGGGATTGCGCCGAGCACCATTCCCGCCAGTCGTGCCAGCGCGCGGCTTAACTTGATCGGCTTGCCGTCCTCTGCATCGACAACGCGGAACTCAAGCGCGCGGGCGCCCGGCGTTTGGCCGGTACCGCTCCAAAAGGCGACGAAATAGCCGCCAGCCCAAATCAGGTAGAGGATCCCCATAATTGCGACGATCGCTGTGTCAACGCTGTCGGGAACGTTCAGCGCCGACATTGTTAGCGCGACAACCGCCCAGCTGAAAGCGGCGACGAGGTTGATGATCACCACGTCAACGGCAAAACCCAGCAGGCGCGTTATCAGGCCGACGTAACGCTGCGGCGCGCCCTTGACTGCGGCCGATCCTCGCAGCCGAACCGCCGCCTCAACCTGCGCGCGGTTGGTCGCTGTGTCGAGCTCGGCCGGTGTCTGTGGATCTCGCCTGGGTTGCTCGGCGCTGGCGTCGGTGGCTGTCATTTCCCTGCCTTCTCGTCGGCCGGTTGGCTGGCATCTGCTCCGCCGACGTGGGCGTCACCGTCGGAAGGCATCTGCGCAGCCATCTGCCCGCGGCGGCCAACTAGGCGCCGCGCGGCGCGGGCGAGAATGTCGTCGGCGCTGCGGCTGCGGCCGCGGACCTCATCGCCAACCTGGTCGGCGAAACCGAAGCTCTGCTGACGGATCGCATCGCTAACCGAAGGGCTCTGCGCAATCTCCTCAACGAGCACCCACAGCTCGGGCCGCTCGAGGAAGGCGTCGACGATCGGCTCAAAGACGCCGGCTTCGATCAATGTCGTTGTGATCCGTTCGACTACCCGTTGGCGCACCAACTCGCGGCTCAGCGCGTCAACCAGCGGGCCGCTCAGCGCGGTTTGGATCAGTCGCTCGATCGCTGGGCTGCCGAGCAGGCGGTCGATGCTCTCCTCGACGGCGTCGGAGCCGATTACCGCCTCAAGCGCGTCGCCGGTCGAGCGCACGCCAAAGCTGGCGACGCGGCCGATCAGGCCGAAGAGGCCGCTGCTCGCTTCGCTGCGCGGCGCTTCACGGCCAACCTCGATTACCACCAGCTCCTGAGTCATCTCTTCCAATACTGGCCGAAAACGGCTGGCGCTGCTTGCTAGCCGCCGGCTAAGGCGCCGCCGTAGACCTGCCAAGCGAGCACGCTCTTGGCGATCAGGCTGAGCCAGAGGTAGACGCGCTCGGCATGAACCGGGCTGGCCCAGCGGCCGCGGCGGCGGTACTGCAGCCACATGTTGATCGCGAAAGTGTTGAAGAGGATGAAGAGCGTAAAGAAGATGAAGTAGACGAAGGTCGGCGCTTGGCCGCCGCTGTCGAGGTTGATCGGGAAGAGCTGAATCGCAATCGCAATCCACGGCACTGCGCCGACGATGCAGCCGTAGATGAAC
>CAJBXY010000054.1 GCA_903959665.1 uncultured Solirubrobacterales bacterium
CTTCGATTCGCTTGGCGTTGGCGGCGCCGCGAGCTTCGTCGCCCCAGAGCTCTGCGATTGAGGCTGTGAGCGATTCGACGCTGCCGGGGACCGAGAGATCCTCGGCCGGGCGCCGCTCGACGAGCGCGCCGGCGCGGGTAGCGGCCACAGGCAGCGCTGCTGCCATCGCCTCGGCGGCAGAGAGACCGAAAGTTTCCGCGAAGCGTGACGGGACGACTGCCAGCGCGGCGCCGGCGCGCAGCCTTGCCAGCTCGTCGTCAGGGACGCGGCCGGCGTAGGTGACGCTGGAGCCGAGCCGCGCAGCCTGCGCGCGCAGCGCGGCCTCGTCCGGGCCTTGACCGGTCAGGACGAGTGGCCGACCGGCGCGGGCACAAGCGTCGATCGCGACGTCAACGCCCTTGTCGGCCGAAAGCCTGGCTGAGCAGATCGCGTACTCACCGCTCGCTGGCGCGGCGCGCTGCGTGGCGGCAGCGACCGGGTAGGGAATCACTTCCACGCGCGCGCCCTCGATTGGCGCGCCGAGTTCGTTCAAGCGGTTCAGCGTCGTTTGGTTGGCGACGAGCAGAACGTCGGCCTCAGCGACCATCCGCGCCGACCAGGCGCTGAGCGAGCCGGCGTAGACGGCGGCCTCGGCGCGCGAGCCGCCGCGGCAGTTGAGCCGGACGCCTGGGCGCGTGTCGCGGCCGTGGCAGCGGGTGCAGTCGTTGCCGGCGGAATCGAGGCAGGTGCCGGCGGCGCAGACGAGGCGGTACTGGTGAAGTGAGAGGACGGTTCGCGCCCCGGCTTTGCGCGCGGCAGCGAGCGCGCGCCAGCCGAAGGCCGGCAGCAGGTTGTGGCCGTGGACGACGCGCGCGCCGGTACGCGCGACCGCATCGGCCACCTCGGCTGGATCAAGGCCGCCGCAAACCAGCGCCAGGGCCGCTTTACCACCCGAGAAAGCGCTGCTGTGGCGCTCCAATAGTTCAACTTCTTCACCCAAATACTCGGGAATTAGTCGTGAAAGGTCGTCAACGACCCGTTCTTCGCCGCCAAGCGTGCGGTATTGGTTGTGAATTAGAAGGATCACGACGCCCGGCCACGCTAGCGTCAAACGGCCATGTTGACGCCAGCCGCAATCATCGTCCCGACCCGTGGGCGCCCGCATTACCTTGATCGCGCGCTGGCCTCGATCGCGCCGCAGGCCGCGGCGCTTGGCGCCGAGCTGATCGTCGTTGACGACGGGCCGGAGATCTCAACGCGGACGGTCGCCGAAGCGCACGGCGCCTCGTACATAAGTGAAGGCGCCGGCGATGGCCTCAACGCGGCGCGCAACCGCGGCGTCAGGGCAACCGGCGCCGAACTGCTGATCTTCACCGACGACGACGTTGAAGTCCATCCCGGCTGGCTGCTGGCACTGCTCGAGGGCGCCGCCGAGCAGCCCGAGCAGGTTGGAGTGTTTAGCGGCCCGATCCACGCCAGGATCGAAGACCACCGCTTTCGCGCCTGCGGCCGCGAGGGCTGGCCGATCACCACAACCGAGCTGGGACCCGGCGACGCCGACTGCGTCTACGCGTGGGGTTCGAACATGATGATCCGCCGCAGCGCCTTTGAGGCCGTTGGACTCTTCGACCCGCTGCTGGGAGGCGGCGGCGACGAGGAAGAGTGGGAGGCGCGCTGGCGGCAGAGCGGCGGGCGGATCCGCTACCTCGCCGCGGCCGCGGTTGACCACATCCGCTGCGGCGATGATTCACGGCTCACATCGCTCTGCGCCGTAGCCCGCAGCCGCGGCCGCGTTGCAAGGCGTTTCGACGAAGCCCGCGGGCAGGCGCCGGGGCTTGCCGCCGAGATGCGGACGTTCATCGGCTGCCTCTGGCACGGGCCGCGCAGGCTC
>CAJBXY010000055.1 GCA_903959665.1 uncultured Solirubrobacterales bacterium
CAAGCACTCCGCCGCTTCGGAGAGCGCGCCGCTGACCGGCTGACGGCTGACGCCAGGCATCGAATCGATCGGCTGCGGCGCCCCAAGCGCCGCTTCGACGAAGATCGGCAGCACCAAGTCGCCGGCGTCGAGGCGAGTCTCACGCACCAGCTCGCGCAGCGCCGGGGTGCGGCGCAGGCGGCGCATTCGGGTCAGCGGGAAGGCCATCGCCGTCAATGGTAGGGAGGGCGCGTTCACGGGGCGGGAGCGAAGCTGCGAAAGTCTGCCGTGATGTCACAAGATCAAGCAACAATCTGCTTCGTTGGCGATCTCGTCGGCAGCTGCGGACGGCGCACGCTGCTGGCGCTCCTGCCCGCAATCCGCGAGCGCTACGAGCCAACATTCGTCGTCGTCAACGGCGAGAACGTTGCCGGTGGGCTTGGGATAACGCCGAAGATCGCCGACGAACTGTTCGAAGCGGGCGTCGATGTAATCACGCTCGGTAACCACTCCTACCGCCGCTCGGAGATTCTCCCCTACCTCGATCAACACGAGCCAATTCTGCGGCCAGCCAACTATCTGCGCTCGCAGCCCGGGCATGGCCACTGCATCGTTGAGAAGGAGGGCGTCAAGCTCGGCGTCGTAAACCTCTCCGGCAACCTCTTCCTCGATCCCGCCCACCCCGCCTTCCAAGCCGCCGACAGCGCCGTCGAGGAGCTGCTCAGCGGCGGCGCCGACCAGATCCTCGTCGACATGCACGCCGAAGCGACGAGCGAGAAGGTTGCGATGGGTTGGTATCTCGACGGGAAGGTCAGCGCCGTCGTCGGAACGCACACCCACATCCCGACAGCCGATGCGCGCGTGCTGCCTGGCGGTACGGCCTTCATCACCGACGTCGGAATGACCGGCGCGCGCGGCGGCGTGATCGGCGTCAAGCGCGAGCAGGCAGTCGGCTCGCTGGTTTCAGGGATGCGAGTTCAGTTCGAGCCGTCGGAGGACGACCCATGGCTCAATGGCGTGATCATTCGCTGCCAGGGCCCGCGGCGGGCTGAGTCGATCGAGCAACTCCTACTGGCCGCTCCGGCCAGCCCTCGCGAAGCCCAGTGAGCGCCGGGCGGCCGAGGAAGGCGATCAGCGCAAAGGGGATCACCCAGGCGAGGTAGAGGTAGAACCAGTAGGTCGCGGAGAGCTGCACCGCGGCCATGATCGCCCCCGACATCGCCGCCAGCGTGATGATGTTTCGCCGCCTCGGAATGAAGAAGGCGGCCAGTGCGAGCACGATCGTCGCGACCTGAACCACTTTCTGAGCAGTGAGCCAGCCGCCGCCGTAGTAGCCCCAAGCCGAGAATGGGGCCTCGCGGCCAAACTGGTAAGCGAGCGTGTGATCCCAGAAGCTCTGTAGGTCGGTCGTCGGAGCAAAGATCGCGGCCGTCACCGCGACCACCAAGACGACTCCGAGGCAGTAGGCCGCAAGCCCCTTAAGCCGTGCAGGGCGCGATCGAGTCCGATCCCAAAGTCCATCGCCGGCAAAGAGCGGCAGCAGCGCCAGCGGCGCAAACTTTGTGAGGCCGGCCGCGACGCTGAGCGCGCCGCGGGCGATCGGCTGGCGATGGAGCCAGATCGCTGCCAGCACGAGCGCCGCTGGAATCGCATCGTTGCTGCCCGAGTTGGTGACGTAGACGGTGAAGGGGAATGCCAGCCAGGCGTAAGCGAGGACAACACCGAGCGCGTTGTCGCGCAGCCGCCGCCCGATCAGGAACAGCAGCGCGGTGCAGGCAACGTCAACGAAGCCTGCGACGGCGTGGGCGGACGGCAGGTCATCCCACCTGCCCTGCCAGGGCCAGATCCACTCGAAGGGCACGTAAAGCAGGTAGAGCAGCGGCCCGTAGGTGTCGCCGCTGCCGATGTCGAAGGGAAAGGCGCCGTAGATCTCTCGCCCGTGGCTGAACTTGTCGGCGCCGACCACGCCGGCGTAGCCAACGTCGATCACGTTGCCGTCAACGATGTTGAGTCCGGCGCGAAATCCAATCAGGAAGAGGCCAATAACCGCTAGCCAGCGCCAAGGAACCAGCAGCCGCAGCGGCGGCGGGCGGGCATCAGGGCGCAGCCCGATCGCGAGCAACCGAATAACCAGCCAGGCCAGCAGGGCGCTGCTGATCGGCACCGAGACGGCGAGATTGGCGTCGTTGAAAAAGGCTAGCGAGAGGCTGAACCCAAGCAGCGCCAAGAGGTCGAAATGGAGCCAGCGGAACGGCTTGCGCCAGTCGAAGAAGGGAACTAGGAAGGCGACGCAGAGCGGGATCCAAATCCACGGCGAGTTGACCGAGCGGCCAAACGCGCCGGGGTAGCCGCGGGCCATCGACCAAGCAACCTGGAAGCCGCTCCAAGCCTCAGTCACCCTTCCGTCGGCGGCGATCTTCGCCAGCGCGATCTGCTTTGGCTCCTTACCGGTACTGAAGAGACTTACCTCCCAGCTTCCGCCGGCTTTGCGCACGGCGCTGATCGAAGCATCCGGGTTTTCGCGACGCTGTTCGATGAACACGGCGGTCTTGCTGGCGATTGCCTCAGCGCGGTCGCTGGTCAGCGGCCGAGGCGGCGGCGCTTGCGCAAGCGCGCTGGCGGGGACTGCGCTCACGGCGAGCGCCAAGACGAGGCCTGCGAGCAGCCGCGCGCTAACTGTCGCCGCCGCCAAAGTCCTCAGGCGAAACCTGGTCGAGGAAGTCCTTGAAGCGGTCGACGACCTCCTCGGTGTCCTCAACCTCGTGTTCAAATTCGATCGCCGACTCGGCGATCACATCCTCAGCCGCGAAGATCGGCGACTCGGAGCGGACGGCGAGAGCGAGAGCGTCGCTCGGGCGCGAATCGATCTCAACCTCTTTGTCACCGATCTTCAGCGTGATCGTGGCAAAGAAGGTGTTGTCGCGCAGCTCTGTGATCGCGACCTGAGAGCAGTTGGCGCCAAGCTCGTCAAGGATCTCGACGACGAGGTCATGGGTCATCGGCCGCGGCGTCGCTTGACCCTGAAGCTTCATCAGAATCGCGGCCGCCTCAGGGTGGCCGATCCAGATCGGCAGAAACTTGTTCCCGTCAACGGTCTTCAGCAAGACGATCGGCTGTTTGCCGACCATGTCGAACGAAACTCCGTAAATGACCATCTCCTGCACTTACAAACCCCCGGGATTCGTGGCTCGTGGGCGCAGCATAGCCCGCGCAGGCTCGTCGACCACCCGACTCAGCCTGCTAGAGCCGCGACGGTCGCTTCGTGAACGGCCTCCTCGGTCGTCCGCGCGCCGAGGCAGTCGCCGACCCGTTCAACGTTGATTCCAGCCTCGATCAGCGGCTCGTAAAGAGGGAAGTAAGGCTCGCGGCCGCCGACTACTACCAACGTCCCTACGTCATCGAGCATCATCTCCCGCTCCGAGAAGACGTTGCGCACGAGCAGCTCGCCGGCGCCAAGACGGAGCGGCTGAAGATGGTTAATTAGCTCCACACCGAGCTCGTCGAGACGGCCGAGGTAGAGGTTGCGCTGATACTGGTGCATCCCTTCGCCGAAGGCGGCCGAGCTGCTGGCGAGGCGAACCTTGTGGCCGGCGACGGCGAGCATTTCGGCGGCGATGAAACCGGTCCAATCTCCACCCCACTCCCAGACAACGACCGAGCCTTCGACCTGAGCGCCATCGAGCAGCGCCCAGCCGTCGACGAGCTTCGACGCGCCCGCCTCAATCTCAAGCGGCGCGCGGTACTCGGTCGCGCCGCTTGCCAGCACCACTAAGTCGGGCTGCTCGGCGATGATCTGCTCGGCCGTCACGTCAACGCCAAGACGAACATCTGCGCCCTGCGCCCAGCGCTCGAGGTTCTCGATTGTCAGCCGCGCGATCGGCTCGTGCGAGGGGCCGGCGAGCGCGTGGCGCCACTGGCCGCCAAGCCCATCAGGCGAACGTTCGAAGAGAACAATGTCGGCGCCCGGCGCCGCGCGGACGGCGGCGCAACCTGCCGGCCCACCGCCGACGATCACGATCTTCCGTTTCGATTCGGTTGGCAGAGGCAGCGTCGCCTCACGCCCCGTCCAGGGGTTGATTGCGCAGTTGATCGCAGTGCCCGCGTGGTAGTGGCCGATGCAGGCCTGGTTACAGCCGGTGCAAAGCTCGATCTCGTCCAGTCGGCCGCTCGCAACTTTGTTCGCCAGCTGCGGGTCGGCGACCATCGCTCGCGTCATACCGATCGCGTCAGCTTCTCCGCGCGCGATCATCAGATCGGCGACTTCAGGATCGGTTATCCGCGTCGTCGCGATCACCGGAAGGCCGACGGCTTCACGGACGCTGCCTGCGAGCGCAGCGATCGTCTCATGGCTGACCGGCGCCGGCGGGGCAATCCAAGTTGAACCGCGATAGCTGGACGAATCACCGATTGAGGTCGAAACGTAGTCGAGCAGGCCCAGCTTGCCGAGCGCGTCAAAAACCTCCAGCGCTTCGGCAGCGCGCAGCCCAGCGTCGGTGACGCTGTCGGCGGTCATCCGCACTCCGAGCGCGCGGTCGCTGCCGATCCCTTCTCGCATCGCTTGGAGAATCTCGACCAGCAGCCGCATCCGCCCTTCGAGATCACCGCCGTACTCGTCGTCGCGCAGGTTTACGCGCGGTGAGAGGAACTGGCCGGGCAGGTAGTTGTAGCCGGCGAGAGCTTCGATCCCGTCGAGCCCCGCCTCACGCGCGTTGATCGCGCTGATGCGGTGACCGTCGACGATTTCGTCGATCTCGCCTTTCGTAAGTGCGCGCGCCTCGGTGTGGAAGCGTGGGCTGGGAACGGCCGACGGCGCCAGCGCCGGGGGGCGGTAGCCGCCGGTGATCTGTTCGCGGCCACCGTGGCAGAGCTGAATGAAAAGTTTTGAGCCTTCGCTGTGAACGGCATCGGCGATCTTCGCCAGCATCGGCACCACCTCGGGGCGGTAGGCGGCGATCTGATGATCACTGAGCTGGCCGCTCGGATCCGGCGAGCTGGCCTCGACGGAGAGCAGCCCGGCGCCGCCGGCGGCGCGCGCCTGCTGGTAGGCGACGAGATCTTCGGTTGGCAGGCTGCCAGCGACGAGGCTCGTTTGGTGCGAGGTCGAGACGATCCGATTGCGAATCTCGATCGGCCCGAGATCGAGTGGCGAAAGTAGATGTTCGAAGCTCATCGGCTTGGCTGCGGTTCGAACTGGGGGGCAGGAAGCCCGAGCGCGGCAGCGGCAGCGGAGCGGCCGGTGCGAACCGCTCCTTCCATGTAACCGCAAACCCACTGGTCGGAGCCGCAGACGTAAAACGGCGGCTCGTGCGTGCCGTGAAGTGGCCCAACGCCGAGCACGTCGCCAACGCGCCACTGCGTCACGTAGCCTTGCGTCCACGGATCGACGCCCCAAGGCCGGTAGAAGATCTCTTGCGGATTGAGCATTCCATCACCGAAGATCCGCGCCAGCTCGTGCGTGATGTCGGAGCAAACCGCTTCTTCGCTCGCTGCCGCAAGCAGCACACCGATCCGCTCTGGGCCGATCAGCATCGAGACAACTGCCGGTGGCGCCTGCGTCCAGCAGGAGCCAATCAGGCCTTCACCGTAGGCGAGGCCGTTGGCGCCGACCTCTTCCCATACCGGTGCTGAATACCCCGCGACGACCTTCGCCGCGACGGCGCTGCGCTGCCGCGCGAGCGACTGCAGGCGGGCGTCGGAGACGCCGCTGATCTCAATGTCGCGCAGCGGCCCGACAGGCATTGCGCTGACAACCGCGGCAGCTTCAAGCTGCTCACCGCTGGCGAGCGTGACGGTGCAACCGCTCGTCGAGATCAAGACCTTGGCGACCGGGGCGCCGAGCCGCACGCGCTCGCCGAGCTCCTCGGCCATCCGCAGCGCCACGCTGGCCGATCCTTCGGCAACGCGCAGCCCTTCCCAGCAGACGTCGTCGTAGAAGCCGCTTGCGCCGGCAGCGGCCTGTTTGCGCAGCTCGGCCAAAAGCGACAGCCGCTCAGGAGAACCGTCGGCGAGGCCAAGGTGGAAGAGCGCGCGCTCGCGCACGACCGCTTCGTCGCCACCACCGGCGCTGCGTAGCCAATCGGCAAGGCTCGTGTTGTCGAGCATCGCGGCTTCGGGGTGCGACCACGGGTCGGCCGGGTCAACGGTCGCCGCCAGCTCACAGAACTTCGCCTCGACAAGGTCGTGGTTGGTGCGCTGCTCGGCCGTCATCCAGTCGCCGCGCACAACGCCCTCAATCAGGTTGTAGCTGTCCTCACCGCTGGCCTCGACGTAGCTCGATTCGATTGTCAGCCCAAGTTCACCAGCCAGGCCCAGATAGGCGTGCTGAAACTCGCCGGTCAGTTCGCCACCGAGCTGAACTACCCGTCCGTCGGCCAGTGTCGTCTGTTCAACGCGGCCGCCGACGCGCTCGCGGGCTTCGAGCACGAGCACGTCGCTGCCGGCGAGCGCGAGGTCACGGGCAGCGCTAAGACCGGCCAGCCCGGCGCCCAAAACGATCACATCATGGCTCATCAAAAACGCTCCTGAAGATCGGTGCGGCCGCCCAAAATGGCCGCCTGACGAGACCATCAGACCACAGAATCGCCCTCTAGCGCAAGGCGCCCACGTCGACTATCCTCGGCCGATGGCTAATGAAGATCTCCCGGACGCCGCGCGTTTCGTTGTGGTCGGTGGCGGTGTGCACGGACTTTCGGCCGCATGGCACCTAGCCAAGGAGCTAACCGCAAGCGGCGAGAAGCCCGACGTGATCGTGATCGAAAAGTCGCAGATTGGCGCCGGCGCGTCTGGCATCTCCGGTGGGATAGTTCGCAACTACTACCGCTCCGAGGCGATGACTGAGGTGATCTCCGAGTCGGTAGGAATCTTCGAAGACGACCGTGAAGGGTTCGGCTTTCACCAGGTCGGCTATCTCGCGGTTGTCCCCGAAGCTCAGCGCGAGGACCTCGAAGCGATCGCCGAGCGCCAACGCGAGGTTGGCTACGACTCAGAGCTCGCCAGCGGCGAGTCAGACTGCCGCGAGTA
The DNA here is from genome assembly GCA_903959665.1 of uncultured Solirubrobacterales bacterium. Taxonomy (GTDB): domain Bacteria; phylum Actinomycetota; class Thermoleophilia; order Solirubrobacterales; family Solirubrobacteraceae; genus F1-60-MAGs163. The sequence goes on from CAJBXY010000055.1 coordinate 7,000, forward strand.
CCTCGAGTGGCTCTGGCCGGACGTCAACAGCGAAGGCGTCAAGGCGGTGCTGCACGAGAAACGCAGCGGCTGGGCCGACGCGATCGGCACCGTTCGCAACCTTGCCCGCCACGCGCGCGAGGCAGGCGTCCGAATCTTCGAAGGAGTCGAGCTAATCGGCCTGGAGTACAGCGGCGCAGAGGTCAGCGAAGTGATCACCAGCGGCGGCGCGATCCGCTGCGAGGCGGTGATCGCTGCTCCCGGGCTGTGGGCGCCGGACTGGTGGCGGATGCAGGGGCTCGACCCGCTGGTGACGATCGGCGAAGGAGACTCTGCTGAGCAGCGACCACTTACCGAGTACTGGCTGGCGCGCGAGGGTGACTATGTGCTCCCGGGGGTCGGCCTTGCCGGCAACGCCGGCCGCGCCGCGCCGGTTGTTCACTTCGACCAGACCGAGCCGCTCTACTCCGACCGTGACGGTGATCTGATCACCGACCAACCATGGGGCATCTACTTCCGAATGGGGATGACCGGCGGCGGCATCGTCGGCGGTGGTCTGCCGCTCGCGATGGGTCCCGATTTTGAGGTTGACCCGTATGGCCCCGACAACCCGGAGCAGCTGGCCGGTGACGACCTAAGCGAGTTCTTTACCTCGGGGCTGGCGTTCGCGCTGAAGCGCTTCCGCGGAGCGGGCGACCGTTGGGATTCGAACCCCAACGGCGGCGTTCTGGCACTGACCCCAGACCGCTACCCGGTAACCGACTGGACCGCCCCGAACGTTTACTCAATTCTCGACGCAGGCCACGGCTTCAAGATGCTGGCGGTTGGGCGCGAAGCGGCGGCAGAGATCCTTGGGAGCGCGAAATCCTCGCTGCTAGCTCCGTTCCGCCTTTCAAGATTTGGAGCCGGCGCGACGCACGTCGTATCGAAGAGCCCTTACCCGTGGACATAAATCAGGCGGATTAAAAAAACTTACAGAGACGCTACAGACACCAGCCGAGTTTCCTGATACGCTGCCGCCGTCCGTAAGTCCCTTCTAGTTGGAGCCACTCTATGACACCCGTCCTCTACGCCCTCGGTCACTTCTGCACAAAGCACCGATGGATCGTCGTCATCGCTTGGGTAGTAATCCTCGTTGGCATGATGGTCGGCTCCAAGGCGCTCGGCTGGAACACGTCGAACAACATGAAGCTCAACGGCACAGGCAGCCAAGACGCGACCAACCTGCTTAACGATCGCTGGCCAGAGGCCGCGAACGGCTCGATCCCAGTCGTACTGGGCGCCCCTGGTGGCCAGAAGATCAGCGACTCGGCCTACACCGACGCGATCAACGAGACCGTCTCGAACTACCAGAACGACTCAAACGTCACCTCCGTAACCAGCCCGCTTGGTACTTCTCAGCAATCAGAGGCACTGAACAGCGCGGACGGCCAGATCGGGATCATCAGCGTCGTTATCAAGCAATCAGCCAACGATCTGACAGTCGATCAAGGGAACGCTCTAGTCAACCTCTCTGAGCCCGCCACGAAGGCCGGCCTGACGGTCGGCGTCGGCAGTTACGTCGGCAACGCTGTCTCGAATCCAAATACCAACCTGAGCATCATTGTCGGCATCGGTGCGGCATTGATCATTCTGCTCTTCACCTTCGGCACGCTGCTCTCGATGGGACTGCCGATGCTGACCGCTCTGATTGGCCTTTTCACGGGGCTTTGCGGCATCTATCTGCTCGGCGCGGTTATCTCCATTCCGCCGATCGGGCCGACGCTCGGGATCATGATCGGGCTCGGCGTTGGAGTCGATTATGCGCTCTTCATGGTCAGTCGCCACCGACAGCACCGCGGCATGGGGCTCGATTACCACGAAGCAGCCTCACGCGCTACTGCGACTGCTGGCGGAGCGATCATCTTTGCCGGCTCAACCGTGATCATTGCGCTGTGCTGCATGCTCGTTGTCGATGTGCCGCTGCTCTCCTCGATGGGCTACGCGGGGGCCGTATCGGTGCTCTTCGCGATGCTCACGGCACTAACGCTAATGCCAGCCTTGCTTGCAATCGCAGGCAAGGGACTCGATCGCTTCTCGCTTCCGGGCTTCTCGATTGAGAAGCAGGAGAAGAACGCGGAATCCCCTCGCTGGACAGCTTGGGCCCAGGCGATTGTGCGTCACCGAGTGATCGCGGTGATCGTCTCGCTGATTGTGCTCGCTGGCCTTTCCTACCCGATCCACCAGCTCTTCCTCGGGCAGCAGGACAACGGCACCTTCCCAACCGACACTCAGGCGCGGATCTCATACGACCTGCTCGACCAAGGCTTCGGCGTTGGAGCTAACGCGGGCTTCTTGGTCGCTATTGCGATCAACTCGACCGACACGAGCACGGTCCAGACTCAGCTGGACGATCTGCAAACGGCTCTAGCCGGTGCCTCTGGCGTTGCTGCGGCCTCTCAGGCCTCGGTTGACTCCGACGGCAATGCGGCGACGATCAACGTCACGCCGACGACCGGTCCGGCGGCAGAAGCGACATCAAACCTGGTCACCTCGCTGCGCAACACGACTATTCCTAATGCCACAAAGGGCACCGCTCTGACCGCCTATGTCGGCGGTTCAACCGCGAGCTACGTCGACTTGGCGACCTTGATCGCCGACCGACTGATCTTGACGATCCTGGTCGTCGTGGCGCTCGGGTTCATCTTGATGACGCTGGCCTTCCGCGCGCTCGGGTTGGCACTAATTTCGTCGCTGATGAACCTAATAACCGTCCTAGCCGCCTTCGGCGTGACGACGGCGGTCTTTGAAGTCGGCACCGGTCTCTCATTGATCGGGATCGACGAAACGATTCCGGTCCTCAGCTACGTGCCTCTAATCGTCTTCGCGATCATTTTTGGGCTCTCGATGGATTACAACGTCTTCCTGATGAGCGTGGTGCGCGAGAAGTGGCTTGCGAAG
>CAJBXY010000056.1 GCA_903959665.1 uncultured Solirubrobacterales bacterium
TGAAGATGGCCGACGACTGCATGACCTACCGCATCACGGTCAAGGAATACGCGATGAAGTACGGCTGGCACGCGACCTTCATGCCGAAGCCGCTGTTCGGTGAGAACGGCTCCGGGATGCACACCCATCTTTCGCTCTTCAAGGACGGGCGCAACGCCTTCTACGACGAGAACGATCCCTACTTCCTCAGCGGCGTCGGCAAGGCTTTCATCGCCGGCCAGCTGCGCCATGCGCGTGAGATGAGCGCGATCTTCGCCCAGTGGGTCAACTCCTACAAGCGGCTAGTGCCTGGCTACGAAGCGCCGGTCTACGTCGCTTGGTCACGCCGCAACCGTTCAGCGCTGGTGCGCGTGCCGCTCTACCACCCAGGCAAGGAGATGGCCACGCGGATGGAGCTGCGCTGCCCCGACCCCGCCTGTAATCCGTACCTAACTTTCGCCGTCCTGCTGCAGGCCGGCCTTGAAGGGATCGAGCAGGGCTACGAGCTGCCGGAGCCGATGGAGCAGAACCTCTACCACCTCTCGCCGGAGGATCGCCAGCGGATGGGAATTGAACAGCTGCCGGAGAGCCTTGGCGAAGCGGTTGAGCTTGCCGCCGCGTCGGAGCTCGTATTGCGTACTCTTGGTGAACACACCTTTAATCGCTTTGTTGAAATTAAGCGCCGCGAGTGGGAGGAGTACCGACTGGATGTTTCTCAGTGGGAGCTCGACCGCTACCTCGCGATTCTGTAAGTCACCCGCCAAAGGAGACCAATGATGCCCAGCGCCGCCCGCGCAGGAATGATCACGATCGGCCCCGACCTTGAGGTTCGAAGGATGGGCTTTGGCGCAATGCGCCTGACAGGTGAAGGTGTCTGGGGGCCGGTTGAAGACGTCGACAACGCGCTCGCCGTGCTGCGCGCCGCCGTCGAGATGGGCGTCACCTTGATTGACACCGCCAACTCGTACGGCCCGGAGGTCAACGAGCAGTACATCCACGACGCACTCTTCCCCTATGCCGATGATCTCGTGATCGCGACCAAGGGCGGCATGACCCGCAGCGGCCCAGGCGAATGGCACCGCAACGGCGACCCCGCTCACCTCAAAGCGGAGTGCGAAACCAGCATCAAGCGACTCGGCGTCGACGCGATTCAGCTGTACCAGCTTCACGCGCCCGATCCGGAGATTCCCTACGCCGAGTCGATCGGCGCGCTCGCCGAGCTACAGCGCGAAGGCAAGATCCAGCACATCGGAATCTCGAATGTAGATTCGGTGCAGCTTGAAGTCGCCAGCGACATCGTTGAGGTCGTCAGCGTTCAGAACCGCTTCTCGATCAGCGACCGCAGCTCGCTCGAGGTGCTGCTGGCCTGCGAGCGCCACGGGATTGCCTTCCTGCCTTGGTTCCCGCTTGCCGCTGGCGCGCTCGACGAAGACGGCGCGCTCGCCTCGGTCGCCGCCGCCCACGACGCGACCGTTCACCAGATCGCGCTTGCTTGGTTGCTCGCACGCTCGCCGGTGATTGTGCCGATCCCCGGCACCTCGTCGCTCGCGCACCTTGAGGAGAACATCGCCGCCGCAGCGATCCGCCTCAACGAGAGCGAGATGCGCGCGCTTGAAGTCGTCGCTTAGGAGCTAGGGGCTGCTGCGCCTGGATCGGCCTGGGCGTCAGCGTCCGGCTCGGGTTCAGGCATGTGCTCGCCCGGTTCGCCTTCGTGCGCCATTCGCGACGGCCACCAGATCTTCTTGCCGATGTCGAGCACCAGTGCCGGCACCAACGTTGAGCGCACGACGAAGGTGTCGAGCAGCACGCCGAAGGCGATCGCGAAACCAAGTTCGGTGAGGAAGATCAGTGGCAGCGTGCCGAGGATCGCGAAGGTTCCGGCCAGCACGATTCCGGCCGAGGTGATCACGCCGCCGGTGACGGCGAGGCCACGGATCATTCCTCGTTCGGTGCCGTATTTGAGCGACTCTTCTCGCACTCTGGCCATCAGGAAGATGTTGTAGTCAATTCCCAGCGCTACTAAGAAGACGAATGCGAAGAGCGGTAATCCGGGGTCGCTGCCGGGGAATCCGAAGACGATGTCGTAGACCACTGCGCTTACGCCGAGCGCTGCCGCGAAGGAGAGGATCACGGTCAGAATCAGCAGCACCGGCGCCGTGAACGCTCGCAGCAGCACGATCAAGACAAGGAAGACGACGACGAGCACGATCGGGATGATCAGTTTCGTGTCACGCGTAGAGGCCTCCCGCAGATCGGTCTCAATCGCGGTTGGCCCGCCGACGAGCACGTTCGCGCCGCCGGCCTGCTTGGCTGCCGCCCGGATCTTCGGAATCACAGCGTACGACTCTGTCGCGTAGGGGCTGTAGGCGAGCGTCGCAGCGAGCTGCACGCCCGGTGGGCCGTTGCCAGCTAGGCGGACGTTGGCGACGCCGGGCACGGCCGCGACCGCCGCGGCAACCGCCTTCGCTTTCGCCTTGTCAGGAACGACTACGTCGGTCGGCGCGTTTTCGCCGGCCGGGAATGAGGTAGCGAGCATCTCCTGACCCTGCACCGATTCAACGTCACCGCGGTATGAGTTTCCTTGCGTCAGGCCGGTCGAGAAGTTCAGCAGGCCAAAGCTCATCGCCACGAGCAGCAGAGCGGTGACGATCCAAACTGCGCGCGGCCGCTTCTGGATCCACTCGCCCCAGCGCCGCCAGCGTCCGTGCTCGGCGTCGGCGCCCTCGTCACCGACGCGCGGGATGAACGGCCAGAATGCGCGCCGCCCGGTGATCGCCAGCAGCGCCGGCAGCAATGTCAGCATCGCGACCATCGCCACGCCAACGCCAAGCGCGCCGAGCGGCCCGAGCCCCGCCGTGCCGTTTACCTCGGCGAGCGTGAGGCAGAAAAGGGCGAGCATCACGGTGACGCCGGAGGCGATGATCGCCGGGCCAGCTGCGCTTGCGGCGTTGGCGGCAGCGAGATGTTTATCGTCGTGTTGGCGCAGCTCTTCTCTGTAGCGAGCGACGAGTAGGAGCGCGTAATCGGTGCCCGCGCCAAGCACAAGGATCGACATAATCGACGACGACTGGCCGTTGATCGTCACTCCTGCCTGCGCCAGCAGATAGCCGATCGAACGGCTCGCGAGCTCGGCGAAGATCACCGTGAAGAGTGGAATCCAAAGGAAGATCGGGCTGCGGTAGATCACCGCCAGCAGGAAGAAGACGAGGCCGATCGCGGCGAACAGCAGCGTGCCGTTGATTCCTTCGAAGATCTTGATCGCGTCAGCCGAGAAACCGGCCGAGCCGGTCACCTTCGCCTCTAGCCCGCCGCCAGGGTCGTTGACGACTTCGCGCACCTTCTCGACCGGGTCGAGGATCGTCTCCGCCTCGCCGTTGGTCGTGATGTTTGCGACCAGCAACTCAGCCTGCCCGTTCTTCGAGGGGATCGGCCTGGCGAACGGCGTCGTATTTGGCAGCTTCAGCGCGTTTAGCTCTTTGCGGTTCTGCTCAATTCGCGCCCGGTCGGCGGCGGTCAGCCCGCTCGGACGACGGTAGACGGTGACGATTGCGACGGTTTCCTCGCCCTGAATCACCTTGACTGCGGTGAGCGCCTTGGTCGATTCAGCGCTTGCGGGCAGGAACGAAGCCGAGTCGTTCTTCTGCACCTCCTCAAACTTGGTCGGGAACTGAAGCGCCGAGAAGAGCACCAGCAGCCCTACCCAGATGGCGACAACAACCCACTTCGCGCGGCGACCGGCAGGGATGGCAAGGATTCTTTTCATCGAACGCTGGAGGATACGAAGCTCGCGGGCGGATCGGCCACCGGCTCGCGCGCGCGTGAA
>CAJBXY010000057.1 GCA_903959665.1 uncultured Solirubrobacterales bacterium
CACAGCGCCACACTCGTTCACGACGACGTTCTCGACCAGGCCGATCTGCGGCGTGGCAAGCCAACCGTCGTCGCTACCGCCGGCCGCGAGGCAGCGATCTCGACCGGCGACCTGCTCTTTGCGCGAGCCTTTCGGCTGATCAGCGAAGGCGGCGAGCCGCAAGCGGTTCAGCTGCTCAGCGATGCCTGCTCGGCGCTGGCGCGCGGTGAGCTTTTACAGCGGGCCGACAGCTGGGACAGCGCGATCACGCTCGATCGCTACCTGGAGCGCTGCGAGCTGAAGACGGCACGACTCTTCGAAGCGGCCTGCGCGATTGCCGCCGCGATCACCGCTGAAGCGGATCTCCAGTTGGCGAGCTTCGGCCGCAGGATCGGCATTGCCTTCCAACTGCTTGACGATGTTCTCGACGTAAGCGGGCCAACCGAACGGACCGGCAAGCAGCGTGGCACCGACCTGCTTGATGGCACCGTCACGCTGCCGCTGATCATCGCGCGGGAGAAGGATCCTGCCGTTGCCGCCGTCGATCTGCGCTCGCTCAGCGCCGCCGCTGAGGCCGAAGCGCTCTGTGATCAGATCGCCGCCACCGGCGCGCTCGAAGAGTCGCGCGCTTACGCGCTCGCGCTGGTTGACGAGGCCAAGCAGGGGCTCAGCGGCGAACTTGATCAACGCCGCCGCAGCTCGCTGGAGCTTGTCGCCGACAGCGTTGTCGCTCGCTACAGCTGAGCGCTAGAAGTCTTCTGGCAGCAGGTGGTTCATCTCGAGCGCGTGGCGGAGCCGTTCAATGTCGCGTTCGGCGTTCTCAGCGGCAAGCTCTTTGAGCGATTGCTCTAGCGCGTCGGCGCCGCGCTGGTGGGCGCGGTCGCAAAGCTCAGCGACGTCGTCCTCGACAACCGTCGTGCAGCGTGCTTCGCAGTTTGGGCAGCGCAGCTCGATCTTCCAATGGCGTGGGCCGTAACCGTCCCACTCGACCGGCTGAACCGTGTCGCAGCCGCATTGGCCGCAGCTCAGCAGCTGATCGACGCTCTCTTGCAGATCGGCTTCAATCTCAACGATCTCCAAGCCCTGATCGGCGAGCGAAACCGCTTCGCCGTCGAGGTAGCTGATCTCGACCTGACGCCCAGAGGGAAGGGTGATCGATCGAACTTCGCTTTTGGGTGTGTCTGAGTCGCGCATTGGAGGGTTCGTTTCGTTTCGCTTTCCTGTGTGGTTCTGAGAGCTAGAACACAGCGGCGGGCGAAAAGGTGCGCAAAGCTGCAGCAGATTTCCAGCGCACGGGTACGATGTAGCGATGCCTGCCATTGGTCCATTGGAAATTGGAGTTGTGCTGCTGATCGTGCTTTTGATCGTCGGCCCGAAGAAGCTTCCCGGCCTCGGCCGCAATCTTGGCACCGGTATGCGCGAGTTCAAGGATTCGGTCACCGGCCGTGGCGGCGACGCCGGCGCCGATGAAGAGCAGGCCAAGATCGATCCTGCAGCGGCCGACAAGACGGCTGCTCCCGAGCCGAGCGCCGCGCCCGAGAAGCAGCCGCGCGGCGACGCTTAGAGCCCGCGATGCCGGCCGTCCGGCCGATCGGCCACGCAGATCGAATCAGCATCGTCGATCACCTCGACGAGCTGCGCTCGCGGCTGATCGTCACGATCGTCGTATTGGCAGGTTGCTTTGCCTTCTGTTACTGGCAGAACCACGCGATTCTCGAGATCGTCAACCAGCCCCTGGCAGACGCGCAACGGACCGGCGGCGAAGATTCGCTGCAGCAGAGCCAACGATTCGATCGGGCGCTCGACGCGATGCTCAAGCAGCTTGGGCCGGCGCTGAACGACACGCGCAGCTCGCTCGACTCGCTGGCCGGCGAACCTGGCGTTAGCGCTGCGACGAAGCTGGAGGCAGCGCGCGCCAGTGAGCAGCTCGCGAAGGCAGCGGCAGCGGCGGCGCTCGCGACGAAGGCGGTGCCGACCGACCGTGGCCGCAGACCGCTCACGCTTGGCGTCGCCGAGCCGTTCGTGGCTACCTTCACGGTCGCCGCTTACGCCGCGCTGCTGCTGGCGCTGCCATTCATTCTCTGGCAGATCTACGCCTTCATCTTGCCGGCCTTCGACCCCAAGGAACGCAGGATCGTGATTCCGATGATGGCGCTGATCCCGGTGCTTTTTGCTGCCGGCGTCTTATTTGGCTATTACGGCGCGCTGCCGCGAGCGGTCGAGTTCCTTCAGAACTACAACAGCGGCGAATTCGACATTCAGATACAGGCGCGCGACTACTACCGCTTTGTCGTCCTCTTCCTTGCCTTAATGGGGCTCGTCTTCCAGATCCCCGTTGGGGTTCTCGTCTTAACGCGAACCGGCGTCGTTGACGCGAGGACGCTCTGGAAGCGGCAGGGCTACGTGATCCTCGGCATCGCGATTGTTGCCGCGATCGCCACGCCAACCCCGGACCCGGTGACGATGCTGGTGACGATGGTGCCGTTGATTCTGCTTTACGAGCTGAGTATCGGCCTTGCCTACATCTTCAGGCCGCGCGGCGGCACGATCACCAGCCGCTGGGAAGAGTGGTGGGACGAGGACGATGAGCAGGAGATGCTGGCCGCCGATCTCGCCGACGATGAGGGTGCTGACGCCGAGCACGACCAGACCCCCGTATCCTGAACTGATGCTCTTTGACCTGCGAGGAAAAGGCCGTCGCCGGACGGTGAAGGTTGTTTATGGCGGCCTTGCGCTGCTGCTTGGCCTAGGCCTCGTCGCCTTCGGCATCGGTGGAGCAACCTCAGGCGGCCTCGTCGACGCATTCACCGGCTCTGGCGACGGCTCGAACACCAGCATCTACAGCGATCAAGTGAAAACGCTGACGAAGAAGGTCGCCGCCGACCCCAAGGACGAGGCAGCGTGGGCGGAGCTGACTAAGGCTCAGGTTCAGCAGGCGTCAATCATCGGCTACGACCAGAACACGCAGAGCTACAACGCCGCCGGCAAGGCTGAGCTGGCAAAGGGCGCCGCCAGCTGGCAGAAATACCTGGCGCTCGATCCAAAGAAGCCAGATGACCGCGTCGCCTCCTTGATGGTGAACGCTTACGGCCCAGGCGGGCTGAACGAACCGGTCAAGGCGGCTGCGGCGCTGAAGGTCGTGATCGAGGGCCGCGGTGCGAGCGCCGCGCTCTACTCACAGCTCTCGGTGCTCGCCTACCTCGCCGGCGACAAGCGCGAGAGCAAGATCGCCGAGCAGCGCGCGCTGGAGCTAACGCCAGCCGACAAGCGCAAGCTCGTCGCCGCCCAGCTGGCAACGCAGCGCACACAGATTGACAGCGCAAAGGCCCAGGCCGCCCAGCAGCAGTCGCAGGGCACGCCGGGGCTTGGCGGCTAGCGGCTAAACTTCGCGGCCGATACGCCCCTGTAGCTCAACTGGCAGAGCAGCGGACTCTTAATCCGAAGGTTCCAGGTTCGATTCCTGGCGGGGGCATAGGCGTTCGCCCGGCGGTGTGGCAGAATCAGCGCGATGCTTGCCTCCCTGAACGGTCAGATCATCGAAACCGAAGACGCGCTCGTGCCGGCCAACGACGTTGGCCTCTTGCGCGGCGACGGCGTCTTCGAAGTGATTCGCGTCTATAACGGTGTGCCGTTCGCGCTTGAGGAGCACTTTGAGCGGATGGAGCGCTCGGCGACGAAGCTGATGATCGAGTTTGACCGCGCAGCGATAGAGGCTGAAACGGCTGCGCTGCTTGAGGCTGCCCCGGGGCATGACGGCTGTTTGCGGCTCGTTTCGACCGGCGCCGGTACGCGGCTTGGATTTATTGAGCCGCTGGCGCCGATTACACCGTCGATCACGCTGACGACGCTGCCCTATGCGTCAACGATCCTGCTTGATGGTGTCAAGTCTCTCTCTTACGCTGCCAACATGCTGGCGACGCGGATTGCCGCCAGTCGTGGCGCCAGCGAGGCGCTGCTGGTGACCGAAGACGGGACCGTGCTCGAAGGGCCGCGGCAGAGCTTCGTCGCTTCGCTCGACGGTGAGCGGCTGATAACGCCGCCGCTGAGCGACCGCGTGCTCGATTCGATCACCCGTGGCGTGCTGCTGAAGACAGGGCTCGTTGAGGAAGAATCGATCGC
>CAJBXY010000058.1 GCA_903959665.1 uncultured Solirubrobacterales bacterium
CGACACGCGCGTACAGATCGCGCTGCTCAGCCAGCGGATTGAAGATCTGACCGAGCACCTGCGTGGCGCCAAGAAGGATCACGCTTCGCGCCGTGGCCTGCTGATGCTCGTTGGTCGCAGGCGCCGTCTGCTTAATTACCTTCAGAGCAGCAACCTTGAGGCATACCGTGAGCTCGTCGCAGCGCTTGGTCTTCGTAAGTGAGCATTATCGCCCCCGGCACGAAGGTGCCGTCGTTCAGTTTGGCCCGAGAGGACGGCTCCACGTTCACTGAGGCCGATCTCGTCGGCCAGACGACGGTGCTTGTCTTCTACCCGTTTGCCTTCAGTCCGGTTTGCACTAGCCAGCTTCAGGTCTACACCGAAGCCCTACCGGAGATAACCGTCGATGGTGCCGTCATTTACGCTGTCTCGACCGATCCAAGCTTTTCCCAGATCGCCTTCCGTGAGCAGCTCGGCGTGCCGATAGAGCAGCTCTCCGATTTCGAACCGAAGGGCGCGACCGCGAAGCTCTTCGGCGCTTACTTCGATCCCGCAGGGATGACCAACCGCGCGCTCGTGATCATCGGGCCTGACGGCTGCGTCACTTGGAGCTACCTAGCCGACAGCCCTGGCGACATGCCGGGCGTCAACTTGATCATCGACGGCCTCGCCGCAAGCTGAACGTTAGGCGTTGCCGCTAGCAGCACGCCGCTCAATGTCGGCCGCCAGTAGCGGCGCGATCACCTCGGCGCGGTAATCAAAGATTGAAGCCACGTCACGTCCGACGAAGAGGCTGTGGGCAAGGTCGCCGACGAGGCCATAACCGATTGAGTAACGCACCACGTCGGTCATCAGCGTGCGCCCGCCTGGCAAGGGTTCAAAGCTGTGCGTGTGGTGCCAGAGCTTGTATGGACCTTTGATCTGCGTGTCGACAAAACGCTCGCTTGGCTGCCACTGCTCGATCAGCGTGCGCCAGCGGATCGGGATGCGGTGGATCTTCAGGCGGTATTCGATCAGCGTGCCCGCGTGCATCGCGATCGGACGCGGCGTCGTCACTTGGAAGGCCAGCAACGGTGGCGTGATCGCTTCGAGGTTTGTCGCGTCGCCGAAGAAGGGGAATACCTCCTCCGGGCTGCCTTCGACTTCTTGCTGGCGACTGAGCGTGTGGACGGTCATCGGTTGGGGTACGACGCCGAGCAGCTACGGGATCTACTGTTTGAGCGGCGATGCGCGATTTATCCAGCCTGCCGGTCGAGCCAGTCGGACCTGACGACCATCTGCGCAGTGGAGACGGCGAGCCGCTGATCATCTACGCCGAATTCAGCTGCCCTGAATGCGCGATCGCGGCCGAGCGGCTTAGAGAGAGCGGCAAGTCGGTCTGTTTCCGGCACTTTGCGCTTGCTGCCCGCAGCCCGCGCGCGGTCAAGTTAGCGATCGCCTCGGAAGCAGCAGCGCGGCAGGGACTCTTTTGGGAGTTTCACGACTCACTCTTCGCCGACCAGGGTCGGCTCGACGATCCACATCTTTGGCAGCGATGTGAGCTGCTTGGGATCGACGTCGACCGCTTCGAGCTCGACCGCCGCGATCAATCGCTGGCCGACAAAGTCGCGTCCGACGCGACCGCAGCGATGCGCGCGGGGGCGACCGGCGCGCCAACGTTTGTCGTTGCCGGCGAGCTGCAGAGCCAGTTGCCACAGCTTTAGCGCTGAGAGGCGTCCTGCGGCGAAACAGGCGAGGCGGCTAGGATGGCCTCAATCGGATATCGAAAAGAATTTAACTAACGGGCCGCAGGATCCGAAGGCGGCCTTGATGAGGAGTACAACACCAAATGACTACCAACACTGTGACCACGGTCTCGGCTGAGATCGGCGGCGCTGAAATCTCGATCGAAACCGGCAGGATGGCGAAGCAGGCCGGAGGCGCCGTAGTAATACGTCAAGGCGACACGATGGTCCTCTGCACAGCGACCGTCGGCAACCTACGCGACGTTGATTTCCTTCCCCTAACCGTTGACGTTGAAGAGCGGATGTACGCTGCGGGCAAGATTCCCGGCTCGTTCTTCAAGCGCGAAGGCCGCTCCGGCGAGAAGGGCACGCTGACGGCACGAATGATCGACCGTCCGATCCGTCCGCTTTTCCCGAAGGGCTGGCACTACGAGACGCAGCTAGTGGCAATGCCGCTGAGCGTTGACATGGTTCACCCGTACGACATCCTCGCGATGAACGGTGCCTCCGCGGCATTGATGATCTCGCAGGTGCCGCTGCCGACCCCTGTCGGTTCGGTTCGAATCGGCAAGATCGACGGATCGTTCGTCGTCAATCCGACCGAAGAGTCGCTGCTTGACGGCTGCGAACTCGATCTAGTTGTCGCCGGCACCGAAGAGGCAATCCTGATGGTTGAGGCCGGCGCAACGGAGATCGGCGAGGATGAGATCCTCGACGCGCTCGACATCGCCCACGGCGAGATCAAGAAGCTTTGCGCGCTCCAGCATGAGCTGCGCGAGAAGGCCGGCCGCGAGAAGATCGTGTTCGAGGCACCGAGCCTTGACGAGTCGCTGGTTGAGAAGGTGCGCGCCTCACACGGCGCCGATCTTGACGCCGCAACTCAGGTTGAGGACAAGCTCGCCCGCCAGGACGCCAGCAACGCGGTCTGCGACGCGATCGTTGCCGAGTACGCAGGCAGTGCCGACGACGCCGACTACTCGGCGAAGAAGGCAACGGCTCAGACGATCTTCTCGAAGCTTGAGAAGGCGACGATCCGCAACCGCATCGCTGTTGAGAAGAAGCGCCCCGACGGCCGTGACGCGCAGGAGATCCGCGACATCTCGATCGAGGTTGGCGTTGCTCCCCGCACGCACGGCTCGGCACTCTTCACGCGCGGTCAGACGCAGGCGCTTTCGATCGCCACGCTCGGCACGCTGAAGGAAGAGATGCGGCTCGACACGCTCGGGCTGGAGAAGAACCGCTTCTACTGGCATCACTACAACTTCCCGCCGTTCTCAGTTGGTGAAGCAGGCTTCATGCGCGGCCCTAAACGCCGCGACATCGGCCACGGCGCGCTCGCTGAGCGGGCGCTCGTTCCGGTTGTCCCTGATACCGAGACCTTCCCCTACACGATCCGCGTCGTCTCAGACATCCTTGAGTCGAACGGTTCATCGTCGATGGCGTCGGTTTGCGGATCTTCACTTTCGCTGATGCAGGCAGGTGTGCCAATCAAGGCACCGGTCGCCGGTATCGCGATGGGGCTGATCAAGGAAGGCGACGATTACATCGTGCTGACCGACATCGCCGGCGTTGAGGACCACCTCGGCGACATGGACTTCAAGGTCGCAGGTACGACCGAGGGGATCACGGCGCTGCAGATGGACATCAAGATCACGGGAGTGACCTTCGAGATCCTCAAGGACGCTTTGACGCAGGCCAAGGAGGC
>CAJBXY010000059.1 GCA_903959665.1 uncultured Solirubrobacterales bacterium
CGTAAAGCTCGTTGCGCTCGCGATTGAGTCCGATCAGGCGGGTTCGATGCCTCATCTGCGAGGTCCAAATTCCGCCCGCTTGATCATCAATCGAGTGACCCTCGCCCAGTAGCGCGAGCGCCCGCAATAGCCGGCGGCGGTCTGCGACGTTGATCCGCGACGCCGCCGCGGGCGCCTGCGCAGCGAGCTCAGCGTGAAGCGCCTCAGCCCCCTCCTCCTCGAAACGCGCCTGCAGCGCCTGCTCGATGCCCGGCGAGAGCTGCGGGCGTAGCGGCATCTCTGTGAGCGCGGCCTGCATGTAGAGCCCGGTGCCTCCGACGACGATCGGCAGCACGCCGGCTGCGATTGCTCCGTCAATCTCGGCGTGCGCGAGCTTGCTGTATTGCGCGACGCTGAACTCGGCGTCGATCGGCACGCAGCCGATCAGACGGTGGTCGGCGCGCCTTCGCTGCTCTTCGCTGGCAACGCCGCTGATCAGCGGCAGCCCTTCGTAGATCTGCATCGAGTCGGCGCCGATCAACACGCTTCCCGTGCCGCTGGCAGCTAGCTGCTCGGCGAGCGCCACGGCGACCTCGCTCTTCCCAACCGACGTTGGCCCGAAAAGCGCCAGCACAGCCTCCGCCCTGCCTGATTCGCCTCTCTCTTCGCCGTTCACCGCCGCAACGGTAGCGGCGCGTGCGACAATGCCGCTGTGCAGCTTCAAGGCAAGAGAGTCCTACTGACCGGCGCGACCGGCGGCATCGGCGAAGCGATCGCCCGCGAACTCAGCAGTTGCGGCGCCGATCTGACGATCAGCGGAAGGCGCGCTGACGTGCTTGAACGGATTGCCGAGCAGACCGGCGCGACCGTCGCGGTCGCCGACCTGGCCGACCGATCAGAGCTTCAACGCTTGCTGGCTGATCACTCAGGCATCGACATTCTGATTGCCAACGCCGCGCTGCCGGCGTCAGGGCCGCTGGACGACTTCTCGGTCGAGCAGATCGACCGCGCGCTTGACGTCAATCTCCGAGCCCCAGTGATGATGGCTCACGAGTTGCTCGGCCCGATGAAAGCTCGCGGCAGCGGCCAGATCGTTCTGATCTCATCGCTGGCCGGGAAGGTCGCCACGGCCGGGAGCAGCCTTTACTCGACGACCAAGTTTGCGCTCCGCGGCTTCGGCGCCGGATTGCGCGCCGACCTTGTTGGAACCGGGGTCGGCGTGAGCGTAATTTTTCCCGGCTTTGTGCGTGACGCCGGCATGTTCCACGAGAGCGAAGTAGAGCTGCCGGGGTACGTAGGGACTAGCTCGCCCGAGGACGTCGCCATGGCAGTACGCAGCGCGATCGAGAACGACCGCGGCGAGATCGACGTGGCGCCGCTTACGGTGCGCGCAGCAACGAAGGCTTCCGAGCTAGCGCCGGGGCTGATGGGGGCCGTTGTGCGGCGGCTGGGCAGCGCCGACTTCACCTCCGAGATAGCCGAGCGCCAAGCCGATAAGCGCTAGCGCGCCGCGCTCGCCACGAGCGTTGCGCGGCCGCTCAGCGAGGTGCTGCTGGCGCGATCGATCTCAACCTCGATCAGCTCGCCCGGCTCAGCGATGCCGTCGAAGTTGACGGCCTTGTTGTGGCGCGTGCGCCCACGCAGCCGCTCAGGATTGGTTCGCGAGCGGCCTTCGACAAGAACCTCCACAGTCTGGCCGACGAAGCGCTGCGCGCGCCGCTGTGCGCCGCGCTGAACCACCTCAATCAGTCTGCCGATTCGCTCGCTGGCGAGCTCAGCGCTAACGACCCCCTCAGTGATCGCCGCCGCCTCAGTGCCGCGCCGCGGCGAGTAGATGAAGGTGTAGGCCGCGTCGAACTGAACCTGCTCGGCGAGCGAGAGCGTCTGCTGAAAGTCCTCCTCGCTCTCGCCTGGGAAGCCGACGATGATGTCGGTGGTGAGGCTGATCTCTGGGAGCGCTTCGCGAATCATCGCAACGCGCTCCAGGTACCGCTCACGGTTGTAGGTGCGGCGCATCGCTTTCAGGACCTTCGAGGAGCCCGATTGCAACGGAAGGTGGATGTGCTCGCAGAGAGATTCCAACTCAACGTGCGCGGCGATCACCTCTGCCCCCATGTCCTGAGGGTGCGGGCTCATGTAGCGAAGCCTGTCGATTCCGTCGACCGCGTCGACGGCGACAAGGAGCTCGCTGAAGCTGCGGCGCTGTGGCCGCAGGTCGCGACCGTAGGAATTAACGTTCTGTCCGAGTAACGTGATTTCCCGAGCGCCGCGCGAGACGAGTCGTTCAGCTTCGGCGACGAGATCTTCCAGCGGCCTGCTGCGCTCGAGGCCACGGGTTGACGGGACGATGCAGTACGAGCAGCGCTGATTGCAGCCAACGCTGATCTGCATCCACGCCGCGGCGCCCTGCTTGGCGCGCATCGGCAGATCGGCGGTGAAACCCTCAAACTCGAAGTAACCCTGAGCCGTGAGCGAATCGGAAACGAGAAAGGCGCCAAGCTGGTCGACCTGCCCCGGCCCGAAGGCGACGTCAACGAACGGGTAGCGCGCAAAAACCTCGTCCTTGAGCGACTGCGCCCAACAGCCACCGACAGCGATCACAACGCCGGGACGCGCCGCCTTAAAGCGCTTCGCGTTACCGAGCTGAGTAGCCAAACGGCGATCGGCGCTCTCGCGGATTGAACAGGTGTTGAGCAGAATTAAATCGGCGAGGCTAGCTTCGGCCGCCTGCGCGTAACCGAGAGATTCGAGCAGGCCTTCGATCCGCTGCGAATCGTGCTCGTTCATCTGGCAACCGAAGGTCGTCAGGTGGTATGTGAGGCCAGCCATTAGGCAGGCAGGCTAGCGCGCGCGCCGCTAACCGCGCTCGAAGGCGCGCACGGCGTCATAGGCGATCTCGAGGCTA
>CAJBXY010000060.1 GCA_903959665.1 uncultured Solirubrobacterales bacterium
CGCTTCAGGCCCCATTGGCGCGTGATGCTCGCAGGACTGGGCGCGCGGTGTCGGCAGAGGGAGGGCTGGCGCGGCTAATCTGTCGAATCGTGAAAGTTCCCAGTGAGATCTTCAAGGCCTACGACATCCGTGGCCTCTACGGCGAGCAGATCGACGGCGACCTGGCCGAAGCGATCGGGCGAGCCTTCGTACGCGTGCTCAGCCAGATGACCGGGCGCGACACCGCCGACCTTGGAATTGGCCTCGGCCACGACATGCGGCTCGAAGCGCCGGAGCTGGCCGAGCGATACCTCCAAGGCATGCTCTCCGAGGGCGCCCACGTAATCAACATCGGCGAAGTTGGAAGCGAGATGCTCTACTGGCTCGTCGGCAGCCGCGAACTTGATGGTGGGCTGATGTGCACCGCCTCGCACAACCCGAAGGCCTACACCGGCGCCAAGCTGGTTAAGCGTGGAGCGATCGCGCTTTCTGGCGACAGCGGCATCACCGACATCCGCGACATGCTTGAGGCTGGGCTCGGGCCGGCGGCGGGCGGCGGCACCTCGGAAGAGATCAAGATCTACAACCCTTTCCGTGCCGCGGCGCTGGAGTTCATTGATCCGGCCGTGATCAAGCCGCTGAAGGTCGTTGTCGACGGCGGCAACGGGATGGCTGGCCCGATGGTTGGTCCGCTGCTTGAGTACCTCGGGCTTGAGCTAGACAAGAACTACTTCGTCCCCGACGGCAACTTCCCCGATCACGAGCCAAACCCAATGCTGCCGGAGAACCGCGCCTTCATCATGGAACGGGTCGTCGAAACAGGAGCCGACATCGGGATCGCATGGGACGGCGACGCCGACCGCTGCTTCTTCATCGACGACAAGGGCGAGTTCGTGGCCGGTGATTTCTTGACCACGCTGTTGGCCGAAAGCCTGCTCACTAAGCAACCGGGCGCAACGATTCTTTACGACGTCCGTGCTTCGCGCGCAGTCGCCGACACGGTTGAGCGGCTCGGCGGGACAGCGCTGATAAACCGCGTTGGCCACGCCTTTTTCAAGACGCGGATGCGCGACGAGGACGCGATCTTTGGCGGCGAAGTTTCCGGCCACTATTACTTCCGTGACTTTTACTGCGCCGATTCGGGGACGATTCCGGCGTTGCTGATGCTGGAGATCCTTTCTTTGGCCGAGCGGCCGCTGAGCGAGATGCTGGCCGAGCTGAAGGCCAAGTACTTCATCTCCGGCGAGATCAACTCGGAGGTTGATGACGCCCAGGCCAAGCTTGAAGAGATCGTCGTTATCTACGAAGCCCAAGGGGCGAAGATCGGCAGGCTTGACGGAGTAAGCGTTGATTTCGACGACTGGCATTTCAACGTTCGCGCCTCGAACACCGAGCCGCTGCTGCGGCTCTGCCTTGAGTCGCTTGTTTCGGTTGAGGACATGGAAGCCCGCCGCGACGAGGTGCTCGGGTTGATCCGCGCGTGAGCGCGCTCTGGGACCAAGAGTCGGCCGAGGCCGCCAGCGCGCGCGAGCGAGGGATCCACGCTATTCCGCTGCCGACGCCGTTTGGGATTGGGCCAATCAACACATACCTGCTCGACGACGATCCGTTGACGCTGATCGACACCGGCCCCAACTCGGGCCTTGCGCTCGACGCGCTGGAATCGGAGCTAGCCAAGCTCGGCAAGACGATCGAAGAGCTTGAGCTGATCATCATCAGCCATCAGCACATGGATCACCTCGGATTGACCGAGATCATTGCCCGTCGCTCAGGCGCCCCGGTCGCCGCGCTCGCTTCGCTTGCACCGTGCCTCTCCCGCTACGACGAATGGATGGAGGCCGACGACCGTTTTGCCGCTGCGGTGATGCTGCGCCACGGCATCCCTGAAGAGACCTGCCTGGCGCTGCGCAGCGTTTCGCGCTCGTTCCGCGGATGGGGCGCCCCAATGATGGTCACCCAGCCGCTGGCCGAAGGCGACGAATTGAACTTCCGCGACCGCACGCTTACTGTTCACCATCGCCCTGGCCACTCCCCTTCCGACACGATCTTCTTCGACGCTGAGCACCGCACCCTGCTGGCCGCCGATCACCTGATCGCGAGCGTCTCATCGAACCCGCTGATCGCCCGCCCACTCGACGCGCCGCTTGACGAAGCAGACGACGCGGGGCAGCTCGCGCGGCCAAAGTCGCTGATGATCTACCTCGATTCACTTGCCAGAACGCGCGAGATGGGTCCGATCGATCTAATCCTTCCCGGCCACGGCCCCGGCTTTACAAACCACGTTGAGCTGATCGACGAGCGCTTCCGGCTTCACGAGCGGCGAGCGGAGAAGCTTTATGGCTTGATCGCCGAGCAGCCACGCAGCGGCTACGAGCTGGCTCAGGCGCTGTGGGGCAACGTCGCCGTGACGCAGGCCTACCTGACGCTCTCTGAAGCGCTCGGCCACGTTGACGTGCTGATTAGCGAAGGGCGCGTCGCCGAGCGCTTCGACGAGGCCGGGCTCGCCTACTTCGAGGCGACCAGCTCGCCAACAAGCTGATCGAGCAGCAGCGCGGTTCGATCCCAACTGAACTGGGCGGCGCGGGCGACGCCGGCGGCAGCCAATTGCTCATTGCCGATCGCAGCGATTATCTGAGCGGCGATCTCAAGCGGATCGTGTGGGTTGGCGTAGAGCGCGCCGTCGGCGGCGACCTCCGGCAGCGCGCCCGCTGCTGCGAGAACGGTCGGCACACCGCTGGCCATCGCCTCCAGCGCGGTCAGGCCGAAGCCTTCGTGAAGCGACGGCAGCACGAAGGCGCTGGCGCCGGCGTAGAGGCCCGCGAGCAGATTCTCGTCAACGTAGCCGAGTGAGCGAACGGTGCTCGCGCGCGCCTGCTCACTGAACTGGGGCCGATCACCGCCAGCCACGACAAGCTCTATTCCATCGGCGGCAAGCAGCCTGGCCGCCGGCTCCAAGGAGCCAAGGTTCTTGCGCGCCGTCCGGCTGGCGACGCAAAGAACGTAAGGCGAGGAGAGCGAAAGCTTCGCTCTCGCTTGCTCTGCGTCGGCGGCCGGCGAGAAACGCTGGTCGACTCCGCCGGCGATAACGTGAACCTTCGAGCCGGGCACGCCGAGCAGCTCAACCAACTCGGCCTTCGAAAACTCGCTGCCGGTGACTATCGCTTCAGCGCGGCGGGCAACCTGCGGCAGCATCCGGGCCTGGTAGCGGGAGTACAGCTTCGAATACCAATCCGGTTCGCGCAGGGCAGCGGCATCGAAGATGTGGACGAGGTTGCGCGGGAAGGCCAGCGGAGCGAGGTTGGCCGGGTTGATCAGCAGCGGCGCATTGGCTCGCCTTGCTTCAAGTGGCAGCGCGACCTGCTCCCAGAGCTGTCCGGCGCGGTGCGTCATCGCAGCCGGCGGCGCGAGCAAGCGGTACTGCCGCGTGCCAAGAGCCGGCAGCCGTGCTGCGAGCTCACGCGCCCAGCGCTCAACGCCGCCAAGTTCAGGGCGCGAGGAGGCGCGGCAATTGATCAGAACCGGATAGATGGGGCGAGTTTATGCCGCCGCGAGGCGCGCGTCGCGCACGCTCTGGAGAAATAGTTCGTGAACGCGGTCGTCGCTACTGAGCTCAGGATGGAAAGCGACAACGAGCACCGTCGCTTCGCGCGCAGCCACGCCGTGGCCTTCAACCTCAGCGAGAATCTCAACACCGGGGCCGTGCTCGGCGATCCAGGGGGCGCGGATGAAGACCGCCGCGACCGGCCCGCCATCGAGCCCCATCTCGAGCGGCGCTTCGAAGCTTCGTACCTGCCGCCCGAAGGCGTTTCGTTCGGCACGGATGTCGATGATTCCGAGGTGTTCGCGGTCGAGCATGATCAGGCCGGCGCAGGTGCCGAAGATCGGCTTGCCTGATGAATGAAACGCTCGCAGCGGCTCGGCGAGCTGCTCGCGCTCTATTCCAAGTGTGATCGTCGTCGATTCACCGCCGGGCAACACGAGTCCGTCAAGTTGATCTAGGTCGGAGGGAACGCGAACTTCGCGCACGTGCGCTCCGAGCCTCTTGAGCACCGCCCCGTGCGCCTCAAAATCGCCCTGAAGGGCGAGCACGCCAACCGCCATCTGCTCGCCGCTCGCACGCGGCGACGGCAACCTGCTCACCAGCCGCGGTTGCTCAGAAGCTCAGACTCTTCGAGCTTGCGGGATTCGATCGAATCCATCGCGGCTCCGAGCCCTTCTGAGGCGCGCAGCACTCGCTCGGGAACCTGATAGTGCGTGGTCGCTTCGACGATCGCTGCGGCGCGTGCCTCAGGATCGGCGCTCTTGAAGATTCCTGAGCCAACGAAGACACCTTCGGCGCCGAGCTGCATCACCAGCGAGGCGTCGGCCGGAGTGGCGATACCACCGGCGCAGAACATCACTACCGGCAGTCGCCCACTGGCGGCAACTGCGCGGACGAGATCGAGCGGCGCAGCGTGATCCTTTGCCGCGGTCGCGATCTCAGCTTCGCTGAGGCCACCAAGCCGCTTGATCTCGCCGTTGATCGTGCGCAGGTGGCGAACCGCTTCAACGATGTCGCCTGTGCCGGCCTCGCCCTTAGAGCGAATCATTGCTGCGCCTTCGCCGATCCGGCGCAGCGCCTCACCGAGATTCGTTGCGCCGCAGACGAACGGCACTTTGAATGGCCACTTGTCGATGTGGTTGGCCTCGTCGGCAGGAGTGAGGACTTCCGACTCGTCGATGTAGTCGACCTCCAGAGCTTCAAGAACCTGAGCTTCGGCGAAGTGGCCGATGCGGGCCTTCGCCATTACCGGAATCGTCACCGCCTCTTGAATCGACTGGATCATTTCGGGGTCGGACATCCGTGCGACACCGCCATCGCGGCGAATGTCGGAGGGAACGCGCTCAAGCGCCATTACGGCGCAGGCGCCTGCGGCTTCGGCAATCCGAGCCTGCTCCTGATCGATCACGTCCATGATCACGCCGCCCTTGAGCATCTCTGCCAGGCCGGCCTTTACTTTGAAGGTTGCTTCGTCGCGCATCGTGCTCAGTCTACGGCTCCAAGGCGGCCAAAGACTACGCGCCAGAGATTTTGCGCGCGCCTACTTGAGGCGGAAAGCTTTGATGCGATCGGCGTAGCGCTCTGTATCTCGGCTGTAAACGCCGTATGCGAGAGCTTGGATCACGCTCAGCAAGGCGACGTGCGAGCGAACGTAGGCCGGTGAGTTCGACGAGTAGTAGAGCTGAACCTGAGCCAATTTCGCCACTTCAGAGAGGGTCGCATCGGTAATCGCCAGTGTGCTGCCACCGCGATGACGAGCCAGCTTCATCCCCCGAAGTACGAGCGGGTGTGGTCGCCCTGCGGCGAGGCCGATCACGAGCGAGTTCTCGTCGATCCGGCCAAGCCGGCCGAGCGCATCCTGCGAAGGACTCGCGACCGTTTCGGCCTCAATGTCAAGCAGCATCAGCAGGTGTCGCAGGTATGAAGCGAAGAAGGCCATCTGATCGGTGCCGACGACGAGCACGCGCGAAGAGTTGGCAATCGACTCGATTGCCGCTTCGACGTCACGGCGCGAGACCTTGCGTGCAGTCTCCTCAACGTTGAGGTGATCGGCGACGAGCGCCGTTTCAAACTCGTTCTGGTCGAGCGCAAAGAGCGGCTCTGAGCCGGAGCCGCCGCCCTCCTGGCCGCTGGCGACGCGGCGGCGGTACTCCTCGCGTGCTGCTACCTGAAGTTCAGGAAATCCTTCGAAGCCAAGCGCCTGCGAGAAGCGCACGACCGTCGAGCTTGAAGTGTTCGCTCGCCTAGCGAGCTCCTCTGCGGTCTGGAACGCGACTTCGTCGAGATGATCGACGATGTACTGAGCAACGTCCTTTTGTGAGCGCGAGAACTCATCGAAGCGAGCCTCGATGTAGGTGGAAAGGGCCTGATGGCCGCTGCCCTCGCGCCGCGTGGTCGTGGAAGTACTTCCGGTTGTCTTCATAGGCCTGCTCTGTTTCGACGCCGTATACCCCTCTTCCTTCCCAATTCAGACAAGAGCTAGGATCGAGCGGTGAGCGAAGCGGCCGAAAATGGGCAGATGAAGCGAATTGAGATGGACGGCGCTTCGATCGAAGCGATGATCCGCAGCGCTGCGATCGACGAACTGCGCAGCGACAGTACGGAGCTTGAACGCCGCCACTCGCTGACGCGCGGAGCTACGGCGCTTGACGCCATCTGTGGCCTTAGCGACCGTCAGGGAACCGGCGCTGTATGGGACGTTCTCTGCGAGCTGAACCGTGCTCAGCTGCTCAGCTTCGCCACCTTCGCGATCAGCGAGATGGCTGAGCACACCGAGTACCACTGGGCCGACCGGCCCGACGACTAGCAGTTGCGCGCCAGCTCGACGCTTACTGACCAATCGGTCAGTTACAATGCCGGCATGACAACTACTGAACAGATCCCTGACGCAGAAGCAACGCCTGACGCGACCGTCCCCTTCAACCTCGCTCTCTCAGAAGAGCAGAAGGAGATTCGCGACTGGGCCCACGGCTTTGCCGCCGACGTAATCCGCCCCGCCGGTGAAGAGTGGGATGAGCGCGAAGAGACTCCATGGCCGGTAATTCAAGAGGCAGCGAAGATCGGCCTCTACGGCTTTGAGGGCACCGCCCAGTTCTTCGGCGACCCGACCGGCCTGCTGCTGCCGATCGTCAACGAGGAACTCTTCTGGGGCGACGCCGGCATCGGCATGGCGATCTTCGGCACGACGCTGGCCGTCGCCTCGATCTTCGGCCAAGGGACGAACGAACAGATCGGCGAATGGATTCCGCGCTGCTTCGGCACCGTCGATGATCCAAAGGTC
>CAJBXY010000061.1 GCA_903959665.1 uncultured Solirubrobacterales bacterium
GCTCGCCCCGGAGGCAGGGCCGAAAGCGGCCGCCACGACGACGAGGGGAAGGAGCGAAAGTGACCTGCGTAATTTCAGCATGTAGCGACCGTACTAACTACGAGCTTATTGCGCGCCGGCAGTTGCGAGCTAGCTGACTTGAACCGAACCAAACCGGTGCCGAAACCGTGACCTCGCAGAGCCTTATTTCAAAGGGTTCTTGATGGGCACGGCTGGTTCGAATCGCCGCGTTGGCGGGCGATTCGAGGCGTTTGCTACCCGTTTGCTACTCGTCCGGGAGGTTCTGCTCGCCGCTTGCTACTTGTACACGCGACGGCCGGGGCCGGTACAGCAATGCAACTCCGGCGCTTCACTGCCCCACGGCCTGTACCGATCCTCGCCATCGTCCGAGGTTGCCTTGTCAGCTACCTGTTGCCCTTGGCGCGATTGTGCGTCTGACAGAACATCGTGAGGTTTGACAGATCGGTTTCTCCACCCTTCGCGATTGGCTGCGCTGCGCCTTTCAGGCGGCGACGTGGCCAGCGGCGGTTCGTGGCTGCGGGATCGCTTCACCCTGCGCTGCCAACTCCGAAAGATGCGCGGCGAGCGCTTCGCCGATCCGCGACTCAGCTTCCGCCCGCGTGGAGCCGACTGCGAATACGCCTTCGACGTCGGGGCTGTGTGCGCCCCAGCTGCCGTCCTCAGCTTGTTCATAGATAACGAGGTAGTCCCTCATCGCAGATGGTCCATTCCGGTTGATCGACGAATAGCAGCGAGTGTGCCTACGGGAATTGTATCTGAGTCTTTCCCGGCAATCGTGACGGTCCGATCGCCCTCGCCGCTGCGCCAGATTTCGTGCGATCCGCGCTGACGGACGACCTCCCAGCCGTCACTTGCCAACGCGGCGCGCAGCTGTTTGAACTTCAGTGGCACGGCGCCACGGTACGAACTGCCGCTGCTCCGAACTAGAGCGTTGCTGTTACAGCTCTGCTGAGAATTGATGCCCGATTGACGAAGTAGCGCTGGCAATCTAGGCAGCAGCCGTGTATGAATCAGCCCAGATGCTCGTAGCCGTTTTCCGCCGCCGCCTTAAAGAGGGCGCGACCTTTGAGGATTTCATCGCCGCGTGGGAGGCCGACAAGGGCTTCGGCGTGCCGGCACGAGTTTTCAACAGCGTCTCTCTGGAGGACCCGCGTGAGATTCTTTCCGTCGGGTTCGTCGACATTGGCGCCGAAGCCTTTGAGCAAGCCACTGCTGGCGTGGCCGATCAGGAGGAGGTGCGCCACGGGCGAATTGATGACGTAATCGAATCGACCGAACTGCGAGCTTTTTACGATCTCCGTACTGAGCACGACTTCAGCGACGAACCACGCGAAGTTGATCTCTCTTCGGCGGCGAGCCTGCTTGCTGGCCTGCGCGCGCCAGGTGGCTGACATGGGCACGGCTGGTTTCGAACCAGCGACCTCTCGCGTGTGAAGCGAGCGCTCTCCCGCTGAGCTACGCGCCCGGGAATCCGGGAGAGAGTTTAGAACAGTCGTGGCAGTCAGCTAGGCGCGCGGCAGCGCCGTGACGGGGCCGGTTAGGCGCACTTGAAGGCGGTCGCCCGGGTGCCAGGCCGGGAAGCCGAGGCTGCGGCTGCGGACGCGGATGCCGTCCTTCAGCTCAAGCGTCACGAGCTGATCATGGCCGTAGTAGACGCGCTCAACAACGACGGCGTCGGCGCCACCGTCGTGGCCGGTTCCAACCGAGATTGATTCAGGCCTGATCAGGATGTCGACTTCGCCGCTCAGCTCCGGCGAAACTCGCACCGTGCCAAGCGAGCATTCGGCGAGCCCGCCGCTGGCTTGGCCTGGGAGCGTGTCGATCTCGCCGAGGAAGGAAGCGACCCAATGGTTGGCTGGTTGGCCATAAACCTCTTCCGGCGATCCAACCTGTTCGATCCGCCCGTTGTTCATCACAGCGACCGTGTCGGCGAGGCTCAAGGCCTCCTCCTGATCGTGCGTGACTAGCAGCGCTGAGACGCCTGCGGCGCGGAGAATCTGGCGCACCTCGCCGCGCACGTGCTCGCGCATCGAGGCATCGAGGTTCGAGAATGGCTCATCGAGAAGCACGACTGAGGGGGTCGGCGCCAAAGCGCGAGCCAAGGCGACGCGCTGCTGCTGGCCGCCTGAGAGTTCTTCCGGCCGTCGTGCTTCGAGCCCTTGCAGCCCGACCATTTTCAGCACCTTCGCAACGCGATCACGGTCGGGCCGGCGGCCGAGCGCGTAGCCGACATTCTGCTCGACCGTCATGTGCGGGAAGAGCGCGTAATCCTGGAAGACCATCGCCACGCCACGCTTCTCTGGCGCCGTGAAGTTGGAGTCGCAGGCGACGGTTGAACCGGCCACTTCAATCGATCCGAAATCAGGGCATTCGAAACCGGCGATCAGGCGCAGCAGCGTCGTCTTACCGCAGCCGCTGGGGCCAAGCAGCGCGGCTATCTCACCGGCGCGCAGCGATAGATCGACATTGTCGACGGCCTTCAGCGCGCCGAAGCTCTTGCTGAGCGCCTCGCAGCGGACGATCTCGGGCGCCTCGCCAGCTCCCCCGATCGGGCAGTCGGCAATCTGATCAACGATTGAATCCATCTCGTCCATTCTCGCAACTTTGCTCATCGCTGCCTGCCAACCAGCAACCAGATCCCTGGTGCGGTCACCATCAGTAGTACGAGCGCCGGAATCGCTCCGCTCTCAAAGAACGAGCGCGACGACTGCTGCCAGATCACCAGCGGCAGTGTGTCGAAGCCGATCGGGGAGAGCAGAACAACGACCGGCAGCTCCTTGATTGCCGCCACAAAGACAAGCGCCGCTCCGGCGAGCATGCCGGCGCGGGTCAGGGGAATGCCAACCGTGGCCATTACCGCAAGCTGCGATCGTCCGCTGCCGCGCGCAGCTTCTTCAAGTCGCGGCGGAATCTGAATCACCGCCGAGCGGGTTGCTGTGATCGCCAGTGGCAGGCAGACGATCACCATCGCCAGCACCGTCATCGGCAGCGACTGGTAGAGAATCGGCACGAGCCGGATACCGACGAAGACGATTGCCAGGGCAACAACGATGCCGGGCAGCGCGTAGCCGCTGGTTGTTAGCAGATCAACGACGCGCGAAAGTCTGCCCGGCGCCCGCGCGCCAAGCCACGCGACCGGCAGCGCGGCGATCGCTGCCACGACCGCAGCCAGCCCCGCCAGCAGCAGCGAGTTGCCGGCCGCCGTTGCAACTTGGCCCCAATCAACCTCGCCGGCGACGCTCTGAACCGACCAGAAGATCAGCATCGCTACCGGCAGCACGAATGAGATCAGGGCAACGGCCGCGCAGAAGCCAACCGCCGGCCAGCGCCAGCGCCCGAGCGGAACGTCTGCCGTCTTCCGTGCGCTGCCGGGCCCGACGCGATGGTAGGAACGCCGCCTACGAACGCGGCTCTCGACGGTAAGCAGCAGCAGCAGCACCAGCACCAGCAGGCCGGCCAGCGCGGCCGCGCCGGTGCGGTCAAAACTCGAGCGGTATGACTGGTAGATGACCTGTGTGAAGGATTCAAAACGGAGAATCGAAACGGCGCCGAAATCGGAGAGCGCATAAAGGCTCACCAGCAGCGCGCCGGCGCCGATCGCCGGCGTTAGCTGAGGCAGGATCACGCTGCGCGCGACTTCAAACTGCGAGCGACCCATGCCGTGGGCTGCGTCCTCAAGCGCCGGGTCGAGCCTGCGCATCGCAGCCCGCACCGGCAGCAGAACGAGCGGAAAGGTGAAGAGAGTGAGCACGATCCAAGCGCCGCTGAAGCCGTAGATGCTTGGCAGCTGCTCAACCCCCAGCAGTTTTTGCAGCTCGCCGCGCGGGCCGAAGGCGGAGACAAAGAGGTAGGCGCCGATGTAGCTTGGGATCACCAGCGGCAGCACCGCAAGAACGGTCCAGCCGCGGCGCCAGGGAAGGTCGCTGCGGCCGGTCAGCCAGGCCAGCGGCACGGCCAGGAGCGTGGCGGTGAAGCCGACGGCGAGCGCGAGAGCGAGGCTGCGAAGCAGCAGCCGCAGCGTGCCCTGCCGCCAGATTGCCTGCCAAGCTGCGGCCGGCTCGCCGACAATGACGATGAACAGGTAGACGATCGGGACCGCGCAAACGGCGGCGACGAGGCCGGCCGCCAGCAGCGTGAGCGGCGAGACTCCGCGCAACGCAAATCCGCCAGTGACCGGCAACCGGTTGGCACTTGTTGCCATCGGCTAGAGCACCCCGGTCTCCTGCAGCAGCTCCTGCGTGCCTTGCAGATCGCTGAGGTCGGACAGGTCAAGCTGAGGCTGCTTGATGCTGCTCAGCGGTGGCAATGACGGATCTTGTGCGATGCCCTTGACGAGCGGGTATTCGCCGGTCTCCTTGGCGAAGTAGCGCTGCTGCGGGTCGGCGAGCAGGAAGCTCGCGAACTGCTCGGCCGCCTTCTGTTGCTTCGACGCCTCGGGGATGCCAACTCCAGCCACATTGATTAGCGTTCCAACGTCGCCGTCGGGGAAGAAGTGGAGCTTGACGGGGTAGGTGTCGCCGTCGGCTTCACCCTCTTTGATCGCTTCGAGAATGTAGTAGTGGTTGATCAGCCCGACCTCGATCTCGCCGTCGGCGATCGCGTCGCGGATGATGCCGTTCTTCTCATAGGAGCGAGTGCCGTTGGCCTTCATCTGCTCGAGCCACTCTTTTGTCTTCGCCTCGCCTTCGCTCAGCCTCATCGCGGTGACGAAAGACTGGAACGAGGCGTTTGCCGGCGCCCAACCAACCTTCCCTTTCCAGCGCGGCTCGGTCAGATCGAAGACCGATTTCGGCAGCTCGCTGGGAGCGAGCGCGCGGCTGTCGTATCCGAGCACGCGGACGCGGCCGCTGGTGCCGACCCAGTCGCCTTGGGCGGAGCGAAAAGCGCTCGGCACGCGGTCAAGGATTGAACTTGGCAGCTCTTTGAGCAGTTTTGCTTCCTGTAGCGCGCCGAGCGCGCCGGCATCTTGGCTGAAGAAGACGCCGGCTGGAGTCTTTTCGCCTTCCTCGCGGATCGTCGCTGCCAGCTCGGCGCTGTCGCCGTAGCGAACTTCAACTTCGCTGCCGGGGTTTTGCTGTTTGAACCTTTCAATCAGCGGCCCTACGTACTCTTCGTCGCGGCCGGAGTAGATCGTCAGGCTGCTGCCGTCGCCGGCCTCTCCGCCGCCGCCGGCCTCGCCGCAGCCGGAGGCCGCGCCGATCGCGATGATCGCGAGCGGCAGTAGGGCGAGGCGTGTTACTTTCGAATTCACAGCGGTTTGCTCCCTTATTTATCGATTAGTTAGGGCGCCCTAATAGAGCGCCGGGCGAATCTAGCAGAAAACCAACCGCAGCAGTCGGGATGGGATTCTTTGAGCAGCCGTCCGCCTAGCTGCCTACCGTTCTGGCAATGTCGACTCAGCCTCCGTCAGAAGACCCAACCCAGCAGTACAGCCCGCAGCAAGGCGGTCAGCCGCCTGAAGGCGGCGGCAGCAACCCGTGGCCCTGGGTGCTCGGCGCCGTTGCGATCATCGTCGCCGGCGTGATTGCCGCGATCGTGATTACCGGCGGAGAAGATTCATCGAGCTCGACCGATGCCTCGACCTCGAAGCCGGTGACGACGGTGACGACGAAGACCGCCACCTCGACGCCGACGACAACAGCGACGACGCCGACGACAACGACCACGACCGCCCCGATCAACATTACGCGCAGCTGCACCGTCAACGACATTCCAGGCGTCGTCGGCTCCAGCACGGTTGCCACCGTCAACGCCACCAATGTTCCCTCCTCGCAGGTAGCGCTGGCAAGCTGCGCCCAGGCCAGCTCGCTGGTGAAGGGTGTTGCCCGCACGCAGGCCGAGCAGCCGGTGACCGTTCAGGGCTTTGCCTGCACGCCGTCGGTCAGCGCCAGCACGGCGAAGTGGAGCTGCGTACTTGACGGCGCCGATTCAGCGCTTACGATCACTACCAAGTTCCCGCTCACCTACACCGACTAAAGGAAGCGCCCAATGGCCATGCAGCCTCCGCAGGACCCAAACCAGCCCGGCTACCAGCCCCAGCAGGGTTACCAACAGGGTCAGGGGCCGCAGAAGAGCAACCCTTGGCCGTGGGTGATGGGCGCTGTTGCGATCATCGTCGTCGGTGTGATCGTTGCGCTGATCATCACCGGCGAGAAAGACAACAGCAACACGATCTCGACAACGCAATCGGTGCCAACGATCACGAACACGACTGTCACGACGACAACGGCGCCGCCGACGACGATCACGACGACAACGCCGACAGTTACAACGCCGTAGCCGCGAAGCTCAACCTGGCGGCAGGGCGCAGCGCTTATAGACCAACCACGATTGGTTGCCGCCGGCCAGCTTCAGTGCCCGCGGCGGCTCAATCACGCGGCGATCCAGGTCACGCGGGTCAAGGATGTAGTCGCTGGCAACCTGCGCTGTTGCTGCGGCAATGAACTGACCGCTTGGAACGAGCCGATCATCGGCGCTGAAGATCACTTCGGCAGGCAGATCAAGCCACAACGCGAGCGCCGGCACCGGCCGGTGGTTTGGAACCGTGATCGGCCTGCAGTTCGCCGTGATCAGCCCCGGTGGCTGCCTGATCAAGGCCTGAAGATCATTCTGAATCTGCTCCTGGCGGCTGAGCGCGTAACGGAGATTGGAGATTCGATCAACCTGCGCCGGCGCGAAAGCCAGCAGCAGCAGAATCGTCAGCAGCCCGAAGATCGCCCACGGCTGACGGTGCCTGTCGTCGCTCTTTAGCTCGCGCCAGCCAAAGACGCCGGCGCCGCAGAAGATCGCCCCAATTACGGCGGGCAGCAAGAGGTAGCGCCCGTTGATCGGCAGGCCGGCGATCGCCAGCAGGCTGAACGCCGCGAGCGCCACCAGCGCAATCAGAATCGGCGTGCGGACACGCTCACGGAGCAGCCAGATTGCGAAACCAAGACCGCCGACGGCGCCGAAGAGGACCGGCTCGCGGAGGATCTCACCAAGTCGCCGCGGCGCCGTTGTGAAGAGTCCGCTGATGCCGGTCGCGCGGCCGAGAGCGCGCGTGTTTTCCTGCGTGTCGGAGAGCGAGTGGAGCGCGCTGCCGGCCAGCACCAGATCGCCAAGAATCCAGAGCAGTGGGCCGCTTGCCGCCAGCGCCAGCCAGCCCGCGACCTGCCGTGGAGTGTGCTCACCGCTGAACCAGAGGTAGATGATGTAGGCACCGGAGAAGGCCCAAGCCTCGGGGCGGATCAGCCCGGCGACGGCGAGCAGCGCGAGCACCGGCACGGCGGCGCGGCGGCGACGGCTCTCAACCAGAACGGCCGCTAGCACGAGAGCCACATAGGGGATGTCAACGTAGGCGCGGGCGCCAAAGTCGAGCACTGGCCTGCGCGTCAGCATGATCAGCGCCGCCAGCGCGCCGGCCCAGCGGCCAAACCAGAGCGAGCCGAGCGCGTAGGTCAGCCAGAGCATCGCGCCGAGCGCGAGAAAGGCGAGCACGACGACGATCTCGGTGGCGGCGACACCGTGCACGCCGGATACGACCGCCTTGCTGAAAGGGGAGAGCAGCAGGCCGAGCAGAATCCCAAACGGGTGTAGCGTCGGAGTGAACGGTGCGCCGAGGTCAAGCGAGCGCCCTTCGGTTAGCTCGCGGCCCCAAACGAGCGAGTAGAGCGTGTCGTAGTTGACCAGCCCGCGGCCAGCGAGGAGCCAGGCGACCGCTGTCAGCGCGACGACCGCGGCAAGGACCTGCACTTTGTTGCGCGCGCCGCTCATCGGGCTAATTGCGCGGCAGCGCGGCGAGCGCCAGCAGCAGCTCGCGGGCGCAGCGCTCGCCGAGGTCGAGATGGTTAAGCACAAACGATTCATTCGGCGCGTGAATCTCATCGTCGGCAAGGCCGAAGCCGCTGACGATCACTGGAATACCGACGGCGGCGAAGTCGGCGACGACTGGGATTGAGCCGCCGCTGCGGATCAGCGCCGTTTTCATTCCGCTGGCGCGCTCAATTGCCTCACGTGCGATCTGAATCGCCGGCAGGTCGGCGGCAAAGAGCGATGGCGTCGCGGTGTGCGATTCGATCTCCAACTGGACCCCGTCTGGAACGTTCGCGCGCAGCAGCCGCTCGAGCGTCGTCTGCATAGCGGCCGCGTCCTGCCCCGGCGCGAGCCGCAGAGTTACATAGGCGCGCGCCTGCGCCGGAACGACCGTCCGCGCCGCGCCGCCCTCGATCCAGTTCACCTCAAACGATGGTTCGGCGCCGTTGCGGCGGCGGAAGTCTTCGCCGGAGTCGCTGGCCAGCGGTGTCGCTCCAACCTCGTCCAGCATCGCTTGCCCGGAGCGAAGCTGCGCCCACGATTCAAGCTCGGCGGCCGAGGGCGGCTCGGCGCCAGCGCGCAGCTCTGCGCGGAGGTTGCCGTCGGCGCCGGGGAGCAGCGGCGTGAGGATCTG
Source organism: uncultured Solirubrobacterales bacterium (assembly GCA_903959665.1). Classification (GTDB taxonomy): domain Bacteria; phylum Actinomycetota; class Thermoleophilia; order Solirubrobacterales; family Solirubrobacteraceae; genus F1-60-MAGs163. The sequence continues at coordinate 8,447 of CAJBXY010000061.1, forward strand.
CTGGAGCACGTGGAGCGCGTTCTGGACGCTGCCGCCATAAAGGCCGGAGTGAAGGTCGCGCGGCTGCGCTTTGACCGTGATCGAAACGCTGACGCAGCCGCGCAGGCCGAGCGTGATCGCCGGCGTCTGCGCGTCCTCCATCGCGCTGTCGAAAACGATCGCGCAGTCGGCGCCGCGCTCGTCGGCCTTGACCCATGCCGCTACCGACTCGCCGCCGGCCTCCTCTTCGCCTTCGATCACGACGCGCACGTTGACCGCCAGCTCGCCGCTCTCGAACAGCTCGCAGGCTGCGATCAGCAGCGGGTAGAAGTTGCCTTTGTCGTCGGCGGCGCCGCGCGCGTAGAGCCGCCCGTCACGCAGTTCGGGCTCAAACGGCGGGCTCTGCCAAGCATCGAGTGGGCCGGGCCCCTGAACGTCGTAGTGGCCGTAAATGATCACCGTCGGCGCGCCTTCGCTGTGGGCGCGTAGCTCGCCGATTACGAGCGGGTTGCCCCCGTCGATCGTCACCAGCTCGGCCTCGCCGCCGGCGCTCCGGACAATCGCTGCGGCAAACTCGGCGGCAGCGAGAAGATCGCTCGCTTCGCCGCCGCCGGTTGAGATCGACGGAATTCGCAGCCAGTCGTAGAGCTCTTCGAGCCGACCCGGTTCCATCGCCTCAGCCTACTTGGGAGACGGGCGCAAACTGGGCTGATCGCGTGCGCCAGCGGCCTCAGAACGGCCGCCGCTCCCTCTAGACTGATGGCTCCCGTGCCCGCCTCGCCTTCGCTCTACCGTCGCCACCGCCCGCGCAACTTCTCTGACGTTGTTGGCCAAGAGCACGTCGTTCGCACGCTGACCAATGCCGTCACCGGAGGCAATGTTCACCACGCCTACCTTTTCGTCGGTTCGCGCGGCACCGGCAAGACGTCGATGGCGAAGATCCTCGCCGCCTGCCTCAACTGCGAGCAGGGCCCGACGGCCGAGCCTTGCGGCGTCTGCGATTCCTGCCTGGCGATTCAGCAGGCCGGTTCGATGGACGTAATCGAGATGGACGGCGCCTCGCACAACTCGGTTGACGACATCCGCGAGCTGCGCGAAAGCGTCGCCTACGCACCGGTCAGCGGGCGATCGAAGGTTTACATCATCGACGAGGCACAGATGCTCACGCCGCAGGCCTGGAACGCGTTCCTCAAAACGCTTGAGGAGCCGCCGCCGAACACGATCTTTGTGCTCGCGACGACCGAGCCGCAGAAGATTCTCGACACCGTTGTTGACCGCTGCCACCGCTTTGATTTTGGCCGCCCAACCGTTGAGCAGCTGACCGTCGTCTTGGCGCGAGTGGCGCAGAGCGAATCGATCGAGATCAGCCCCGACGCGCTTGCCTTAATCGCCCGCCACGCAACGGGCTCATTCCGCGACGCGCTCGGCACACTCGAGCAGCTCGTCACCTACACCGGCAGTTCGATCGCGGTTGAGGACGTTCTCGCCGTGCTCGGAGTCGCCGACGATGACCTGCTGTTCGGCGCGCTCGACGCGATCGCCGCTCATGACGCGCGCGCCGCGCTGGAGATTGCAGCCCGGCTGGCGCAGAGTGGGCGCGACCTGCAGATCGCCGCCCGCGACCTTGAGGTTCACGCCCGCGAACTGCTTGTCGTAGGCACGCTCGGCGCCGTCCCGAGCGAGCTTCGCGTAACGCCTGACCGTGACGAACGCCTCGCTGAGCAGGCTGAGCGAGTCGACGAGGCCGACGCCGTGCGGCTGCTCGATCTGCTCGGAGTGGCGATGCGCTCAATCCGCGACGGCGCCGACCCGCGCACGCAGCTTGAACTATCGCTCGTGAAGGCTGCAACGCCAGAGGTTGATGCCTCGAGCAAGGCTCTCTTGGCTCGGATCGGCCGCCTCGAAGCGGCGCTCGGTGGCGCGCCTGCTGCTGCGCCTGCTGCCGCGCCTGCTGCCGCGCCTGCTGCCGCGCCGGTGCCAGCCGCCGAGGCGCCGCAAGCGGAGGCTGTCGCCGCGCCCGAACCGCCGGTCGCCGTTCCACCGCCACCCGATCCGCCCGCACCTGCGACGCCTGCTGCAAACGCAGCAGCCGCAGCAGCCGCAGCGCCGCAAGCGCCCGAGCAGCCGGTGGCGCAACCGTCAGCCGCGGCCGCTCAGGTAACGATCGAGCAGATCACCGAACTGTGGCCAGCGGTTTTGGAGACGATCAACCCCGACCAGCCGATGGTCTCTGCCGCCCTGGCGAGGGCGCAGCCGATCGAGATGCGCGGCGGCAATCTTGTCGTCGCCTTCCCCGAAGATGACTCTTTCAACCGCCGGATGGTTGGCGACAACGCCGACGCGCGGACCGTCGTCGGGCTGGCGCTTGAGGCGCTGCTTGGCGTGCGGGTGAAGATCGAATACGAGCTGCGTGACCTTGGCACGGCGCCCGAATCGGAAGAGCTGGCCGGCGACGAGCTGGTGGACCGGCTGCTGGAAACCTTCGACGCCGAGGAGATCGTTGCCGCCCCAGTGGCAGCGAGCGACGTGGCCGATGGGGAAACGGCTAGCGA
>CAJBXY010000062.1 GCA_903959665.1 uncultured Solirubrobacterales bacterium
CTCCGCGACTGCGGCGTCGAGGTAAAGATTTGGAATCGAACCGCGGCTCGCGCCGAACAGCTCGCGAAGCGCTTTGAAGCCACTGCCGTGGAGAGCGCACAGCCCGCCCAGATGCTCGTCAACTGCACGGCCGCGGGCCTTGAAGGCGACCCGTTTGCGAGCCTGCCACTTTCGCCTGAACAGCTCGCGGACTACCGCGTGGTCGCCGACGTCGTCTACCACGGCGGGCCGGGGGCGCTGCTCGACGCTGCAGTGGCGGCCGGCGCTGGCACAGCCGATGGCATCGAGATGCTGGTCCAGCAGGGCGCTATCGCGTTCGAACAATGGACCGGGATTGCCGCTCCGGTTGACGTTATGCGCGCCGCCGCGCTTGCTGGCTAGCTGGCGCTACTCGAGCTTTTCGCCGACGTGGTGGAGCTGGAAGGCTCGGACAAGGTCGACGATCCCGGACATCAGCGCCCAGAGGCCGACGAAGAGGACGAGCAGGTTGGCCTTCACGTTGACGTCGGAACCGGCGGCGATGAAGGCGATCACGAGCATCAGCGTGCCGCTGACCAGCCCGAGCCACCAAAGATCATTGTGGTCGCGCTCTGAGAAGGCCTGCACAAACCAGATGAAGGCGACGAGCAGGAAGACGAAGCCGAGAATGTCGGCAAACTCGTTGAACGTTTCAACCGGATTGAAGATCGCAACGACTCCCCAGATGATCAGCAGCGCACCGAGCAGCGCCCAGACCCAGCGCCATTTTGGCGCCAGCGTCGAGAGCGCCATGTATTGAATTCCGGCACCGATGAACATCGCACCGATCATCACGCCGATCAGAGCGAACGAAGAGTTGCTGAACTGCAGAACGACCAGCGCAACGATGATCCAGAGCACCCCGAAAATCAGCCACAGCCACCAGAACGACGCGAGCGCCTTGATTGCTTCGCGCTGATCGGGTGTTGTGCCAGCCAATAGTGCGTCGTCAGTCTCGGTCATCGATTCTCCTAGTTATTGAAATTGGCTCTATGCGACGGGCGTGCGTTCAACCGTGTTCTGCTCAGCTGCCGGTGGGTTGTCGAGCAGCAGTTGCGGAACGGTAACCATCTTGTAGCCCGCTTTTCGCAGACCCTTGACGATTATCGGCAAGGCGGCGGACGTTGTCGTCCTGTCGCCGCCACCGTCGTGCATCAGGATGATCGCCCCGGAGTGGACCTCCGCGAGAACCTGCGCCGCCATCGCCTCGGGGGCCGGGAGCTTGTAGTCGTTGGTGTCGAGCGACCACATAACGGTCAACATTCCGGCGCGGCGGGCCTCCGCTATGACAAGGTCGTTGACGGCGCCGTATGGCGGCCGGAAGAGTTTTGGAGCCGGCAGGTTCTTCCCCGTCACCGCGTCGTTGTTGTCGGTTAGTTCACCGCGGATATCTTTCGGCGCTAAGCGCGTGAGGTCCTGGTGGTCCCAAGTGTGGTTACCGACGACGTGACCTTCGGCTACGGCCCGCTGCAGCGGCAGGGGAAACTCGCTGATCTGGTTTCCGAGCGTGAAAAAGGTTGCCTTTGCGTCGTACTTCTTCAGCGTGTCAAGGATCCCGCCGGTGTAACTGCTCGGGCCGTCATCGAAGGTCAAGGCGACCTCCTTGTTCTCGGGGCCAGCTTGGCTGACGATGCCGGTCGTCTGCAGGACGGCGTCGATCGCTGCGTTCTCAGCCTTGATCTCCTCCTTGCGCTTTTCGATCACTGCCGCAGCCGCTCGAGCCTGGGCCTCAAGCTCCATCTTCGGCTTCTCGGCAGCGGCGCCCTGCGCCAGCTGCTCTGGATCCCACTTGCCTGAGCTGCCAACGCTAACGGCGACAATCACAACCGAACCGACAGCCACCAGCAGCCCCGCCGCAAGTGCGACGAGCTGGCGCCGACGGTGCTGGTCGCTAGCGGGCGTTGACTGGGGTGAGGGTTGCTTGTTTGCTGCCATCTGCTGCTACCAACGATAGCGAGCGAGCAGGCCGTTCAAGCCACTTGCGAGCGCGGCGTCGCGGAGCGCAATTCGCCGAATCGGTTTACTCTTCTCTGTGTGAGTCAGTCGACAAGCGCCAGAAGGGTGGTTGTAGTCGGATCGAGTTTTGCCGGGATGACGGCGGCGCTCGAACTCGCCAAGACGCTTGATCGTCAGGTTGAGGTAGTGGTCCTCGACCCGCGACCGGTCTTCACCTTCATTCCATCGTTGATCTGGGTTCCATTCGGCCTGCGCGACGCAGGCGACATCAGTATTGAGCTTGCGCCGATGTACGCGAAGAAGGGCGTCACCTTCATAAATGACGCCGCTGAGGCGATCGACCTTGACGCGAGGACGATAACGACCGCTGGCGGCATGGAATTGAGCTACGACCGGCTGCTGATGGCGACCGGGCCGCGGCTAGCGTTCGACGAAGTTCCGGGGCTCGGTCCCGACGGCGGTCACACAGTTTCGGTCTGCAACATCGAGCATGCGCTCGACGCGCGGACCAAGTGGGAGCAGTTCCTCGAAAATCCTGGCCCAGTCGTGGTCGGCACGGCGCAAGGCGGTTCCTGTTTCGGCGCCTCCTATGAGTTCGCGTTCAACGCGGCGCACCAGATTGAGAAGGCTGGGCTCACCGACGTGGCGCCGGTCACCTTCATCACCGCCGAGCCATTTCTTGGCCACTTCGGTCTTGGTGGGATCGGCAAGTCGGAAGCGATGGCGGAGAAGTTCTTCGACAAGCTCGGCATGGAAGGGATCGCCAACAGCGCGATCAAGGAGGTGCGGGACGGCGAGATCGAACTTGAAGGAGGGCGCGTTCTGCCTTTCGCCTACAGCATGATCGTGCCGCCCTTCACCGGCGTCGACCTCGTGCGCGAAACAGACGGGCTCGGCAACGCACGCGGATTCATTCCTGTTGATGACGAGTTCAAGCACCCTGAGCATGAAGAGGTCTACGCTGCGGGCGTCGACGTGGCGATCGCGCCCGTTGGCGAGACGCTCGTCCCGGCTGGCGTTCCAAAGACCGGCTACATGTCAGAGGCGATGGCCAAGGTCGCGGCCGAGAACATCGCGGCCGACTTTGGGCTCGGCGAGAGGCGCTCGGTTCCGCTCGATCAGATGAGCGCGGTTTGCATCCTCGACGGGGGCAACACGGGGATGATCTTCAAAGCCGACCACGTGCTAGGCGACCCCGAGCACTCACACATCATGGCTGGGCCGCAAGCCCATTGGGCCAAGCTCGCCTTTGAGAAGACGTTCCTAGCCAGCCGTCGCCGCGGCATGACGATCCCTTAGGCCGCGCGCGGCCAGTCAACCAATCGAACGGGAGCACCAAGAATGCATAACGTCAACGTCGAAGCGATCGAAGCTACTGCAGCGAAAGCGGCCGCCGATCCGGCTGCGGGCGTCAACCCGGTAGCGCTGACCGGCGAGTGGAACGTCGAAGAGGGTGCAACGCAGTTCACCACAGAGATTCCATTGCCTGGTGGTGGGACGGTTGGATTCGCAGCCGATTTTCCTCCCGCGATGGGTGGCACCGGTTCGGCGCCAAGCCCGCTCGCCTATTGCTTCTGGGGCGGTCTCGCCTGCTACGCGATGACGTTCGCTCAGGAGGCCGCCCGCGAGGGCGTTGAGCTGCGCGCACTTCGCGGCCGAGTTGACGCCGCTCTCGACATGGCGCGCGCGCTCGGAATCGGTGACCAGCCGCCGCTCGAGGAGATCAACTGGACGCTGGAAGTCGATTGCGACGCCGATGACGCGACCGTCGAGGGGCTTAGGCAGATCGCCGATGCCCGCTGCCCCGGTGCTTGGTGCCTGCGCAACGCGCTGCAGGTCAACACCGCTGTTGACCGCGCCTAGCTCCTACTCGCCGACAACGACGCGCAGCTGATCGTCGATCCGCAGGCTGCGCTGGCCGCGCAGCAGCGCCAGCAGCTCGTCGCCGACCACCGCGCGGCGCCAGCCGCGGAGCGTCCGAACGTCGGGGTCGGGGCTGCCGCTGCGTACGGCGCTGACGACCGCCTGAAGGTCGGAGCGGGTCGCCAGCAG
>CAJBXY010000063.1 GCA_903959665.1 uncultured Solirubrobacterales bacterium
CCGCCGAAGCCGGATGATCCGCCGCCGGCCGCTGCGAGCTGGAAGATTGAGCTAATCAGCGCGTGCATCGTTCCTACATCGTCGCAGCATTAGAGCGGCGTTGGCGCGAATTGCCGCGAGCGTGGCCGATTGGCGTTGCTCTCAGGCGCCGGCGCGCGCCCCGCGGCGCGACTTCTTCGGCACGAATGCCGACTCCAGCGCTTCGCGGTCGAAGCCGCCGATGACGTCGCCCTCGGTTGCGTAGCGGTACAGCGCTACGCGGAAGACGGCCGTGATCGTTGACTGGAAGAGCATCGCGATTACGAAGACGAGGACGCCGATCGTAATCAGCAGGCCGCCGCCAACCGCTGAGGATCCAGCCAGAACGAAGCCAAGAACCATCATCACGATCGCAGGCAACATCGCAACGAAGAAAGTGATCAGGCCGATCGCGCTGGAACCAACGACACCCTCACCCCAGCGCTCCTTGACGACGTGAGCCGACGTCTTCAGCGCCTCTTTTGGCCCCAGCCCATCAAGCGCGATCACAGGAATCACGAAGAAGGTGGCGACCGCCCAAGCGAAGCCCGCGAGCCCGCCGAAAATGGCGCTGGCGATCCCACCGGCAACCTCTTGCAGGAGGCTCTGAATCACCGCGATCAGGGCTCCAACGAACAAGGCAACCGCGGCCCAAGCAAAGATCAACTTCATCCGCCCTCGCGCGGCCCTAATGCCCTGCCCGACTGTCGTATCCCGCCCTTCGAGTGCTTCGGTAGCGCAGGAGGCGAGCGCGACCGAGGAAAAGACGCCGATCACAGTCAGCACGTAGACGCCGACGATCACGAGCGGCAGCGCTGCCCACGGCGAGTCAATCGCGGCGGCAATAGCGGCGCCACCACCGAAGAAGATGATCATCGTGATGATCGCCGCGACGACCGAGATGATCGGGAATGCGAGTAGCGACTTGTCGGATTTCACGACAGCCCAGCTCTGCTTTGACAACGTCCAGCCACGTTTGATTCGTCCCATGGCCGACAAACTACTAGGTTGGCCACGTGGAAGAACGAGTTGAGCTGCCGCACTGGGAGCCGGGGACGGTCGCGATCCTCGCCACCGCTGGCGAAGGGCCGCACGCAATCCCTGTCAGCACCGCAATCCGCGCTTCGGAGCGGCGGATCGTCCTCGCGCTAGGGGCGCGCCGCGGCTCGCTCGAGCGGCTTCGCGAAGATCCGCGCGTCGCCTTGACCGTGCTCGCAGCCGGCGACGTTGCCTTCACCGCCCACGGCACCGCGCAGGTGATCGCCGATCCGCTCCCCGGGATCGATGGCGTGGTCGGCGTGGAGATCGAGGTTGAGCGGGTCAGCAGCCACAAGCGCCCAACCTTCTCAATCGCCGACGGCGTCGCCTGGGCCTGGGCCGACGACGACGCGCGCGAGCGTGACGCTGCCGTTCGCAGCGCGCTGATTGAGCTGTAGTGCGTCACAGTGACGTGACCGTGCCAGCACCGCAAGCCACCAATGAAGAGCAGCCAAGCCCGCAAGGGAGTGGCACGCTGGGGCGCGTTCCACCACTCACGTTGGTGCTTGGATCGATCATCTCGGTTCAGTTCGGCGCCGCGATCTCGGTCACGATCTTCGAC
>CAJBXY010000064.1 GCA_903959665.1 uncultured Solirubrobacterales bacterium
CTGCTCGTCGGCAGTGAGTTCGGTGTATCGCTAACCGGCCCGCAGCCGATGAAGATCGCCGCCGCCGAAGCGCTGTGGGAGAGCGAACAGCCAGCCTCGTTCTCGCTCTTCCAGATCGGTGGATTCTCGGCCGAGGATCCGGTTCCCTCATTTTCGATCGAAATTCCCTACTTACTTTCATTCCTTGCAACCAACAGCTTCACCGCCAAGGTTGAGGGAATGAATCCGGTGCAGGACGCGGCGCGAACGAAATATGGGCCGGGCAACTACATCCCCGACGTAAAGCTGGCCTACTGGGCGATGCGCGGAATGGCCTACATCGGTTCGCTCTCGGCGGCGATCGCGCTGCTTGGTGGATTCCTGTACTGGCGTGGAACCTTGGAGAAGTCGCGCTGGTTTTTGAAGGTCGCTGTCGCGGGAATTTCGCTGCCGTTCATCACCGCTCTGATTGGCTGGGTCTTCACTGAGACGGCGCGCCAGCCGTGGGTTGCCTACGGCGTCCTCAAGACTGCCGACGGACTCTCGCAGTCGGTCGGTGCCGGCGAAATCATCGCCAGCCTCACGGCCTTCATGCTGCTCTACATCGCGATCGGGATCACGGCCTTCGTGCTGCTGCGCCGCTACGCGATCCTTGACCCGCCGCAGATTCTGCCGGCCGATGACGCTAAATCCGAACCCGATCCCGTACCGAGCTACTAGAGATGTCGCTAGCTGAACTCTGGTTTTTCGTCATTGCTGGCCTTTGGTCGACCTACCTCGTGCTCGAAGGCTTCGACTTCGGCGTCGGCATGATGATGGGCGTTGCCGCTCGTAACGAGGATGAGCGCAGCGAAATGATCGAGACGATCGCCCCGGTCTGGGATGCCAACGAGGTCTGGCTACTGGTAGTTGGCGGCCTTACCTTCGCCTCGTTCCCGGCCTGGTACGGAACCTGGCTGGAGGGCGCCTACTTGGGGCTCGTTGTGCTGATCATCGCGCTGCTGATGCGCGTCATTTCGTTCGAGTGGCGTGGCCGAGTAGATCCGCGCTGGCGCGGCCTTTGGTCGGCGATCAACATTGGTGCCAGCGTCGCTGCGCCGCTGATTTGGGGGCTCGTTCTTTCCGTGCTGCTGGCCGGCCTTCCGGTCGCAGGCGGCGGGCGCGTGGGCGAGATGCGCTACTTCGGCGACATTCTCGATTTCATCACGCCGTACTCGGTGCTCGGCGCGCTTTCGCTGACGGCGCTCTTCGCCTTCCACGGCGCGCTCTTCCTTTCGCTGCGGCTCGACGGTGAGCTTGGCGAGCGAATTCGCGAGCGGATCGTCAAGCTCGACGCCCGCCACCTGCTGCCGAACCTGACGCTCCCAGCCTTGCTGCTGGCCGGAGGCTTCTTCGTCGCGACACCGTTCGTCGCCAACTCGGTCAATGCGCGCAGCATCCTGCCAGTGGCGATCCCCGCAGCGCTCGGGCTGATCGCGCTGATCGCAGCAGTCGTCAATGCTCAGCGCGGCCAGTTCGCACGCGCCTTCATCTGCACGATCATCACGATCATCGGTTGGGTAGCAACGCTCTTCATCGGCCTCTTCCCGCGGATCATCGTTTCAACGATCTCGCTTGGTGATTCGGTCACGATTGAGAATGCGCAGTCGTCGCACTACACGTTGGTTGTGATGACGGTTGCGGCCGTCGTGATGATCCCAGTGATCATCCTTTACCAGTGGTGGGGCTTCAGAACTCTGATGGCACGGCTCGGCCGCGGCAAGATGCCGTGGAGCGCGCC
>CAJBXY010000065.1 GCA_903959665.1 uncultured Solirubrobacterales bacterium
CCACCGCACCTACGACTTCAACATGCAGGAGAACCGCCCTTGGGGCGACGCCGTAGTAACCGGCCACGGCACGATCGACGGGCGCCGCGTCTGCGTCTTCAGCCAAGACTTCACCGTCTTCGGCGGCTCGCTCGGCGAAGTAATGGCGGAGAAGATGTGCAAGGTGATGGATCTGGCGGCAAAGATCGGCTGCCCTGTGATCGGCATCAACGACTCCGGCGGCGCGCGGATCCAGGAAGGCGTCGTCTCGCTCGGCGCTTACGGCGACGTCTTTGTGCGCAACGTGATGTGCTCGGGCGTGATCCCACAGATCAGCCTGATCATGGGGCCGTGTGCCGGTGGCGCCGTCTACTCCCCCGCGATCACCGACTTCATCATGATGGTCAAAGAGAGCTCGCACATGTTCATCACCGGCCCCGACGTGATCAAGACGGTCACCGGCGAGGAGGTCGGCTTCGAGGAGCTCGGCGGCGCGATGACCCACAACAGCAAATCCGGCGTCGCCCACCTAGCGGCCGAAGACGAGGACGCGCTGCTTGAGGACACGCGCTACCTGCTCTCGTTCCTGCCGCAGAACAACCTCGAGATGGCGCCGCGCGTCGCCCCAAGCGATGACCCGCAGCGGATGGACGAAGCGCTCGACAGTATGGTTCCGGAGAACCCGAACAAGCCTTACGACATGCGCGAGGTGGTCAAGACGGTCGTCGACGACGGCGAGTTCTTCGAGCTTCACGAGCACTGGGCGAAGAACATCATCTGCGGCTACGCGCGCCTGAACGGCTACTCGGTTGGAGTTGTTGGCAACCAGCCGGCGCAGCTTGCCGGCGTGCTCGACATCGACGCCTCCTCAAAAGCTGCGCGCTTCGTGCGCACCTGCGACGCCTACAACATCCCGATCCTCACCTTCTGCGACGTTCCCGGCTTCCTACCGGGAACATCACAGGAATGGGGCGGCATCATCCGCCACGGCGCGAAGCTGCTTTACGCCTACACCGAGGCCACGGTGCCGAAGATCACGGTGATTACGCGCAAGGCCTACGGCGGCGCCTATGACGTGATGGCCTCCAAGCACCTGCTCGCCGACTTCAACTTCGCTTGGCCGCAGGCCGAGGTCGCCGTGATGGGTGCCGAGGGCGCGGTCAACATCATCTACCGCCGCGAACTGGCCGACGAGAAGACGCCCGAGGGCCGCCGCGAAGAGCTGATGGCCGATTACAAGGAGCGCTTCGCCAACCCTTACTCGGCCGCCGAGCGTGGCTACATCGACGACGTGATCATCCCGCACGAGACGCGGCCGAAGGTGATCGGCGCACTTGAAACGCTGCTGACAAAGCGCGTCGATCAGCCCAAGCGCAAGCACGGCAACATCCCGCTGTAAACATCTTGTTGTAATTGGCGCACAACGCGCTGGTAATTGTGGATACTCGCTGTAGCTCAACTACGAGAGGCAACGAATGTCTGACGCAACCCGCCGTAATTTCCTTCGCGGCGCTGGGGTAACCGGCGCCGCACTAATCATCGCCCCTGAGGCGCTAGCTAGCGGCGTAAACCCACGCGCCTTCGCTTCAGCCGCTGGCGGCACATTCGCCGAGGGCGTAATCGCAGGCGACCCGACGACAAGCGGGATGACGCTCTGGACGCGCCTGCACGACGTCGCCGGCAAGATCCCGGTGGCGCTCGAAGTGGCAACCGACAAGGGTTTTCGCAAGGTCGTCGCGAAGCAGAAGATCTCAGCCGTCGCCGCCTCCGACTTCTCAGTCAAGGCGCAGGTCAAGGGCCTCAAGCCTTACACGCAGTACTACTACCGCTTCGCAACGAAGAGCAAGGACAGCCCGGTTGGCCGCTTCCGCACAGCGCTGCCTGCCGACTCGAACGAGAAGGTTCGCTTCGCTTTCTTCTCCTGCCAGGACTTCACCTTCGGCTACTACAACGCGCACGCAGCGATGGCCAAGGACGACCTCGATTTCGTCATCAACCTTGGTGACTACATCTACGCCGAGGCTTACCACAAGACCAGCGCCGACGGCGTCCGCAACGACCCGGGCGGCGAAGCGATAACGCTGAAGCAGTACCGCGCCAAGTACAAGCTCTACCGCACCGACGCGAACCTGCGCGCGATGCACGCCAACTTCGCGATGGTCTCAACTTGGGACGACCACGAGGTTGTCAACAACTACGCTGGTGGAGCGGGCCCAACGGGCGGCCTCTCAGCCGATAAGAAGTACACGCTGGCGCGCCAGAAGGCTGGCTACCAAGCGTTCTTTGAAAGCATGCCGATCAATCCGATCAAGGGTGGCGAAGGGCAGCAGATCTATCGCTCGCTGCGCTTCGGCAAGCACGTCGAGATCATCATGCTCGACGAGCGCCAGTACCGCGACGACCAGCCGCTCGACGACAGCGGCCAGGTTGACCTGTCGAAGCCCGAGAACGTCGCCGAACTGAAGGCTTCGCGCCAATATCTCGGCGCCAAGCAGCTCGCCTTCCTGAAAGCGCGGCTGAAGAGCTCGACCGCCACTTGGAAGGTGATCGCAAACGAGACGATGATGATGAACACCAAGTTC
>CAJBXY010000066.1 GCA_903959665.1 uncultured Solirubrobacterales bacterium
AGCGTTGGGAACGGGCCATCGCTGAGCTTCTTGCCGGCAGGAAGGCGAACCGTCATCGCGATCTCAACGCCATCGCGAACCTTGACGTAGTTGAGCCCTTGCTTCAGCTTGATCTTGCGGAAGAAAGCCGCCGGCGGATTCGATTTCGTGCTCAAGACCTTGAACGAGCGCGTCGTGGTTGCGCCACGAACCTTGTAGCCACTGCCGGCGGCGACGTTCAGGAAGATGAAGCTGCCGAAGCGGTCGGCTTTCCCCTTGCCGACCGTCCGCCCGCGCGCATTGATCAGCGTCAGCGACTGCCCCTCGCCGGCGCCCAGCACGTAAGCCTGACCGATGCTGCCGCTCGCAGTCATTCCGGCCGCACCAGCCGAGCCGGCGGCGACAGCCACCAGCGCGAACGCCGCAACGGAACCAAGCACTACCGAACGGACTTTCAACATCGACTCCTCCAAAGAATCAAACGACGCGCCAGCAGCCTAGCGCGGCGGGTACCGCCGACGCGCCAGCAGCACTAGCGGCTCCGACCTCACTGCCGATAGGCTGCTCACCGTGAACCACGTGAGCGAGTCCTTGATGTTGGCGCTCGGCGCGGCGATCAGCCCGATTCCGCTGACTGTTTCGATCCTGCTACTCAGCCAGCCCGACCGAGGGCGTGCGAAGGCTCTTGCCTTTGCCGCCGGCCAGGTGCTGGCGCTGGCGATCCTCTGCGTGATCTTTGCCGTCGTGCTCGGCAAGACAGTCGGCGCATCGCACCCGCACGCCAAACATTCATCGACGCTCGACATCGTGCTCGGCGCGCTGCTGCTGCTGCTGGCGGCGCGCAAGCTGTTGACGAAGCCGAAACCGAAGAAGGAAAAGAAGGATAAGAAGAGATCGCTCTTCGCTGAGTTCGGCTTCGGCGCCGGGCTGATGGCCGTCAACGTCGAAACGCTTGTGCTTGTGGTGGCGTCGGTCAAGGCTCTCGTCGGCAGCAAGACCGGCGTCGGCGAGGAAGCGCTCGTGCTGCTGGCGATCGTCCTGATCGTGACCGTCTCAGCGACGGTTCCTCCCCTGATCACATTCGTTATTCCGAAGAAATCCGACGAGGCTTTGAAGTGGCTCAACGAGCAGACAACGAAGCATCAGCGCGCGATTGCCAGTGGATTTTTGATCTTCTTCGGTGTCTACTTGATCTACAAGGGCATCAGCGGCTAAAACGGTCGGTCAGCGACTTCCCAAGCGGCCGCGGGCGTGCGACAATCGAGTTCATGATCGATTCCTTCTCAGCAGAAGAGGTCAGCTCGTTTGACCGCGACGGATTCTTGATCATTGAGCAGGACTTCATTTCAGAAGCGACCGTGATGCTGCTGCGCGAGCGTTTTGACGAGCTCTTCTCCGGGCAGTACGCAACCGGCATCGCGCCTGACGAAGTCAACTGGGTTCGCGGCCGAGACCCAGAGACAAAGACGCGGCAGATCTGCAACGGCTGGAAGGCCGATGATCTGATCGCCGCGCAGGTCTTAAGCGAGCAGAGTGGCCGCCTCGCCGCGCAGCTAGCCGGCTGGGACGGCGTTCGAATCGTCCACGACAACTGCCTTTGGAAGCCTCCCGGCGCGCGCACTCTCGGAATGCACCAGGACGGCTCGTACGCCGGTTACGTCGATCCGGCGGAGATGATCACGGTCTGGGTCGCGCTCGACCAAACCTTCGCCCAGAGCGGCACGATCGAGTACGTCGCCGGCTCACACAAGTGGCCGAAGATGCCGCCCTCGCGCGGCGACTTTCACGACCCGGACGACTGGCTCGCACCGGTCAACGAAGCGGCGCCGGAGGGCGCGTCGACCGAGCGCACGCCGGTTGTCGTCCAGCCCGGCGGCGCGGCAATCCACCACTCGCGCGTCTTCCACGGTTCAGGCATCAACGAGGCTGAGATCGATCGCCGCGCGCTCGTAACGCACATGATTCCTTCGACGGCACAGTTCGACCCGATCGGAGCCGACCCGATCTACACCCGCTACCGTCGCCGCGACGACATGACGATGGACGAAAGCTACTTCCCGATTCTGTGGGACAAGGCGGGCAACCGAAGCGCTTGGCTCAGCTCGCTGCCGCAGCTTCCCGGCGCAGCCGTTGCGGGTAGCGCCTGATGGCTACCGAGGGCGCGCCGCCAGAGTTCAAGCTGGCGCTCGATTCAACAGCGGTGCCTCACGGCCCCGACGGGATCGGAGAATCGCCATTCGATTTCACCGCCGCTCCGGAAGCGATGGAGTACCCCTCGGAGCTCGGCGACGACCCGGCGATCGCGCTGCGCCGCACGCTCGGCATGTTCGCGACCGGCGTCACGGTGATCACGACCAGCGCCCACGACGAGGTGCACGGGATGACGGCCAACGCCTTCATGTCGGCTTCACTGAACCCGCCGCTGGTACTGATCTCGATCGACCGCCGCGCGAAGATGTGCAACCTGCTGCATGAGGGTGACCGCTACGGCGTCAGCATCCTTGGCGAGCACCAAACCGAAATGTCGGACCGTTTTGCCGGCCGCGCCGACGAGGGCGTTCCTCAGCCGGCCTTTGAGATGGTTCGCGAAACGCCGCTCGTTGAAGGCGCGCTCGCCCACTTCGTGGCCCGCGTCGACCGCACCTACTACGCCGGCGACCACTCGCTCTTCCTTGGTCACGTTGAGTACGCGCGCCACAACGAAGGCGCGCCGCTGCTCTATCACGGCGGACAGTACGAGCGGCTTGGCAAGGTTGAGCCGGTCGTCCCGGAGCTGCCCGCAGGCCTGCTGCCGCCGCTATTGGCAGCTGGTGAGGAATGCTCGTTCGCCGATGGTGAGCAGATAGTCAAGCTCGGCGAGATTGGCGATCAGCTCTTCGTAATCCTCGATGGCGCGGTGATTCTGCGCCGCCCCGGCCACCCTGACAAGCGGCTTGAAGCTGGCTCATACTTCGGCGAGGTCGGCGCGCTCAGCGGCCAGCCACGCGTCTCGGATGCGATTGCCGACGGCGCGGTTAGCTGCGTGGCAGTTCACAGCGATGCTCTGAAGAGTGTTCTTGCCGGCAGCCCGGAGGCTGCTTGGGAGATGCTCGGCTCGCTCGCTCAGCGCGTGCGCGAAGCCTAAGCGCGGCCGGACAAGCTAGGAGCGCGGGCGCTCCTTGTCTGGGTCGTAGAAGGGATAGCGCACAACGGTCGCCGGAATCCTCTTCTGCTGCCCGTCGAGCTTTCCTACCTCGACCTCGGTGCCGATCTCAGAATGCTGGACAGCAATCCGGCAGAGCGCAATGTTCTTCTTCAGTAGCGGGCTGCGCATCGCACTCGTTACAACGCCGATCTGCGACTTGCCGACGTGCACGCAGTCACCGTGCGCGGCGGTCTCGTTCCCTTCTAGCTCCAAGCCAACGAGCGTGTGCTGCGGGTGGGCTTGGCGCTCAATCAAAGCGTCCTTGCCGATGAAATCCTCGTCGCCGTCGAGCACGACGGTAAAACCGATCCCAGCCTCGAACGGATCAACCTGGTCATCAAACTCATAGCCGGCGAAGACGAGGCCGGATTCAATCCGAACGAGGTCGAGCGCGTCGAGCCCGAGTGGCGTCAGCCCGAACGGCTGGCCGGCCTCCCAGATCGCATCCCAAACTGCGCTGCCGTCCTCGGGGTTGCAGAAGACCTCATAGCCAAGCTCTCCCGAGTAGCCGGTGCGCGAAACGATCACTGGGATCCCGTCGTAGTCGCCGATCCGGCCTACGAGGAAACGGAACCACTTCAAATCCTCAAATGGCGTCTGAGTTTCAGGCGCCCAGATGATCTGCTTCAAGATGTCGCGGCTGGCCGGGCCTTGAACGGCAACGTTGTGGAGCTCGTCGGTTGAGGGCTTGACGAAGACCTTCAGCTCGAGCTTCTCAGCGAGTTCTTTTAGCCAAACGCCGGTGTAAGGGTCGCCACCGATGAAGCGGAAGTTGTCTTCGCCGAGGCGGAAGACGGTCGCGTCATCGATCATGCCGCCGGTCTCGTTGCAGATCGCGGTGTAGACAACCTGGCCAACGGCAAGGCGGCGGATGTCACGCGTTACTGCCCACTGCATCAGCAGCTCAGCGTCGGGGCCGAGGATCTCCCACTTGCGCAGCGGCGAGAGGTCCATGATTACGGCCTTCTCGCGGCAGGCCCAGTACTCGGAGATTGGGCCTTCATTGTTGAAGCAGGTCGGCAGCCAGTAGCCGCGGTAGTCGACGTGCGTGCTGGTTAGCGCTGAGATGCGCTCGTGGAAACCGGTCTCTTTTGTCATCACTGGCCTTGCCTCGGGGGTTACGCGATGGGCTATCGCCATCGAAAACTTGTTCTCTGGTTCGTAGACGCGAACATGGATGTCGCTGATCTCCCAGCCGTTCGCTGGGTCAATGTCGTCAGGGCATGCCGACGAGCAGCAGACGAGATCGGTCAGCGCGCGCATCAGCACGTAGTCGCCTGGGCGCGACCACGGTTCGTCGGCCGTCATCTGAAGGTCGGCGTCGAAACCGGTATTGAAGAAGAAGTTGATAGCCGGCCAGCCGTTGCGCGGTTCGACTGGGAACTCTTCGAGGCTGGCGTTGAAGTTCTCCGAGCAGCTGATGTGGCCGAAGTAACCCATGTCCTCGTAGTACTTCTTCGTGCAGGCCAAGGCGAAGCTGTCGTGGCGACCGACGGTGTCTTGGACCACCTCGAGCAGCGGATCAAGGTCGTTGTCGAAGTACTTGCGATGGAGGCCGGGCTGCGGGTAAGCGTTGCCCATCAGGCTGCGCGTCGCCGTCGAGTCGAGGCCGCGCTCAAGTCCTTTTTGCAGCTTCGCCTCGTCGAAGGCAAGGAAGTCTGAGCACTGGCGCCCCTTGACGTCAATCACTTGGATGAACTCGCCCTTTTTGACCGTGTACGAGGTTGCTGTCGCAGCCTCTACGCG
>CAJBXY010000067.1 GCA_903959665.1 uncultured Solirubrobacterales bacterium
AATTGCCGCTACGCCAGGGCCCGGGCTTTTCTTCTCGAGCAGGAAGTCGGCGATCGCTGCGGTGCCGGGCGCGACGCCGATCTTTGGCGCCAGCGAGTGGAAGAGCTCAACGGCCGATTGGTCGAACGAGGCGACGATCACGTCGCGGCGGCCGGAGCGCAGCAGCTCGCGCGCGACGACGCGCGCGTTGGCTTGGAACTCGGCCGGAGTTTCGGCCGTCGTACGAGCTTTGATCTCAAGGTTGAGCGGCTTCTTCGGGAATGCCTTCAGCACTTCGCTGAGCGTTGTGAAGCGAAAGTCGGCGGCCTTGTAGCCCTTCGGCGGCTTCTTCCTGCCGGTCGCGATTCCGCGGAAGAGGTAGGCCGACTTCGCTTTGCCGCGCCCGTAGTGAGGCGCGCTAGCCGAATACCAGTAGGCGTTGTCGAGCTTCTTCAGCTGCGCCAATGTGTAGGAGCTGACAGGCCCGCTGGCGCCGCTGCGCGAATCAACTGTCGTGCCGAAGTTGGCGACGACGTGGTTGTCCTTCGTTACCGCGAGGTCGAAGTCGATCACATCGGTGCCGCCCCGCACCGCCTGGCGGAATGCGTACATCGTCCCTGACGGAGCCTCGTCCTCGCCGCCGTTGTGGGCGATGTTCAGCGGCGTGCTGCGCCGCCAGGTGCTGTCGGCTGCCTGCGCGCTGGCGGCGGTGAGCGTCAGCGCAGCGAGCGTCAACAGCAACGTCGGCAGCAGCCGCGTGCTCACAGCGTGTTTCCCTACGGGCGCTTCTTGCAGGCGGCAGGCGACTTCGTCTTCTTGAGGAACTTCTCAAGAGCGACCGGGTAGGCGCTCATGATGCCGTCGGCGCAGCGCTCAACCATCTTCGCCCAGTCAACGGCCGAGTCGCTGTCGTCGCCTGAGAACCAGTTCTGCCAGGCGTACCCGGCGGCGTGCGCTTTGGCGATGAAATCAGTGCTTGAAACCTCAACCAGTGCGCCTTGGTAGAGGTACTTAATCGGCGGTTGAAGCGCGACTACGCCGCCGCCCGGCGACTTATCGAAGAGCAGGAAGTCGGCCATTCCGTCGATTCCGGGGGCAACCGGAACCTTCGGCGCCAGCTTGTGGAACTCGTCGACTGCAGGCTGCTTGAAGGAGACGACGATGATGTCTTTGCGCTTCACGTTCTTCAGTTCGCCAGCTAGAACGCGTGCGTTCTGAATGTACTCTGCGTCGGTCTCGGCCGGCGTGCGGCCTTTGATCTCAAGGTTGATCGGCGTCTTCGGGAAGGCCTTCAGCAGTTCGCTCAGCGAAGAGATCCGAAAGTCGGTCGCCTTGTAACCCTTCGGTGCCTTCTTCCTGCCGGTCGCGATGCCGCGGAACTTGTAGCCGCTTGCAGCCTTGTCGTGGTCGTAGCTGACGCCGCCGGCGCCGTTCCAGAACCAGTATGCGTTGTCGAACTTTTGGATCTGCTTGAGCGTGAACGAACCAACTTCGCCAACGCCATTTGTGCGCGAGTCGACGGTCGTGTTGTGCTGGACGATGACCTTGTTGTCCTTCGTCACGCCGATGTCGACCTCGAGCATGTCGGCGCCCGCCTTGAGCGACTGCTTGAAGGCGTACATCGTGTTGCCGGGGAACTCTCCTTCGCCGCCTTGGTGGGCGATGTTCCACGGATGCGACTGGCGCCACGGGTTGACGGCGGCCGCCGATGCGGCGGAGGCAAGGCCGCTTAGCGCGACGATTGAGAGGGCGAGTGTGGGCAGCAGTCGTTTGAGCATCGGGCGATCCTACTCCAGTAACCGCCGCGCGTGCGTCAGCTGCCGATGATGTTGCCAATACCGCTGCCGCCGCCGTCACCGGTCGAGAGGTACGGCTGCAGCGATTCAGCCAGCGAGGCCATCGAGAGGCTCTGCAGCCAGACCTTGCCGGGGCCGGTCAGCTCAGCGAAGAAGAGCCC
>CAJBXY010000068.1 GCA_903959665.1 uncultured Solirubrobacterales bacterium
CCGGTCCCCGCCGGCGACGGCAAGCGCCGCAATGGCCCCTACCTGCTCGGTCGCTGGGTCTGTTACATGTTCAAGGGTCAGTTCCGACACGCCGACATCACGCAGTCGCCACCGCTGCGGGCGGAAGGCGCAGTCGGCTGGGTCGTCCACTACCTGATCGGTTGGAACCTTGCACTGACCTACTTCTTCCTGCTCGACCTAACCGGGCTCAGCGCGACGCTGCCCGCGGCAGTGATCTATGGAGCCTGCACGACCGTCTTCGCCTGGCTGCTGATGCTCCCGGCTTGGGGGATGGGTTGGTTTGGAACGAAGTCAAAGATGACTTTCTTCAGCCTCGTCAACCACATCGCCTTCGGCTTCGGCTTGTTCCTTGGCACGCTGATCTTCAACCCGCTGAGCTGACGGACTGAAACGAAGATTGCGTCACGTTTGAGTGCCATGTCGGTTCTTACCCACAGCACCCCGAAAACATCCCCCACCCAAGGAGCACACTCCCCCATGTCCCTCAAACACTTCACAGCAGCAATTGCAGCAGTAGGGCTAATCGCCTCGCTGCCAGCTGGCGCAATCGCTGCCAAAGCACCGAAGACCGACCCCGACCGCGACGGCCTCTCAAACAAGGTTGAGAAGCGGCTCGGCACCAACGCTCGCCGCGCCGATACCGACCGCGACAAGCTCAAGGACGGAGTTGAGGTTCGCCTCGGCACCAACCCACGGGTCAAGGACAGCGACAGCGACGGCGTCAACGACGGCCGCGAAGTTGCTGCCGGCACCGATCCCTGCCCTGCTCACGCCAATGAGGTTCGCGGCGCAGTTGCTTCGGTCGCCGCCGATTCGGTGACGATCACGAAGGCCGACGCCACGACCGTCACGCTGACCGTCAACGCCGACACGAAGCTGCGCATCCCCGACACCGACGGCAGCGGCACCGTGACACTGGCCGACCTCAAGGCTGGCGACAAGGTTGGCGCCCGCACCTCGACCACCGATCCAACGCTCGCCGTCGGCATCGCGGTCAAGCGTGAGTACCAAGAAGGTGACGAGGTCGAGGGCGCAGTCAGCGCAGTCGGCGCAACGTCGCTGACCGTCACGAAAGAAGACGGAACGAGCGCAACGGTGAACGTCAACGCAGAGACCAAGCTGCGTGCGCCAGACCGTGACGGCAGCGGCAAGATCACGCTCGCCGACATCCTCGTCGCCGACAAGGTTGAGGCCTACATGTCAGCAACCGACCCAACCCTGGCGCTGAGCGTCAAGGTTGAAGCCAAGGGCACGAAGGTCGCCGGAACGGTTGCCGCAGTCGGCGCCGACTCGGTGACGATCACGCTGGCCGACGCGACGACGAAGACGGTCACCGTCAACGCGTCGACGAAGCTGCGTATCCCGGCAGCCGACGGCACCCCAACCGGCACGCTCGCCGACCTCAAGGTTGGCGACGCGATCAAGGCCAAGACGGTTACCGGCGCCGAGAACACGACGTTGGCACTCTGCCTCAGCGCTGGCGTATTCGCCGGCGAAGACGGCCGTGGCCGCGGCCCGCGCGGCGACGATCGCCCTGAGCAAGAAGACGGCCCTCGTACGCAAGAGAACCGCGACGAGCAAGGCGACGACCGTCGAGGCGGTCGAGGCCGAGGCGGTCGAGACCGTTAGGCCACGAAGCCGCGTGAGCGGCTGCCAAGAAGACCCCCCGAGCGGCGCCCAACTGGGCGCCGCTCTCCGTTTGACGCACGCTTCTCTGCCGGCACCTACCGCCAGAGCGGTGAAGCTGAAAGAATCGAAGATCAACTCGACCGAACGAAGGCCCGAATGTCAGGAACATCAGCACCTCGCTACGGCACGCCAAACTGGGAGATGGTCGGAAGCTGGCTCGAGCTGCCGGCCGAGCAGGACGGGCCGTTTTGGGCCGTCAACCTGATGGATTACCGCGAGCTCGCCGACTACGCCGACGGCCGCGAAACAACGCTGACCGGCCGCGAGGCCGACGATGTTTACGCCCCGCTCGGCCCGCTGGCTGAGATCGGCGCAATGCCGGCGTTCGCCGCCGACGTGATCGATCAGCCGCTCGGAACACCAAGCTATGACCGCGTAGCGATCGTCCGCTACCCGAGCCGAGCAAAGTTCTTTGAGATGCAGCGCCGCGACGACTTCCTCGAGCTCCACGTGCACAAGGACGCCGGGATGGCCTCAACGATTGTCTTTGCCGCACACCCAGTCCACGCCAGCGAGCTGCCAGGCGGCGACAGCGCCCACGTGCTGCGTGTGCGCCGCTTCGCTGAGGGGCAGCAGCCGGCGGTCGACCCCACAGGAGTAACGCCGGTCGCCCACTTTGAGATCGAAGGCGTGATCGTCGGAGACGGCCGCACTTGGGATGACGCCCGCTTCGACCGCGTAGACGATTCCGCCCTTGCTCTGCTCAGCGAGACCGCCGGGGTTGAAGAACAGATCATCATCGTGCTCGGCCCAAGCGAGCTCGACGATCTGGCCGCGTCGGTCACGACCGCCGCTGCAACCAACTAAACCGGCCGCTAACTGCGAGACTGCTCCGCATGTCGATGCCTGCCTCATCACAACCGTCACGGGCGGAGCTCTTCTACGACCTTGTTCTGATCGGAGCCTTCCTCAGCTTCGGTGTTGACTTTGGCAAGGACCCAAGCTTGGAATCAGCGCTGCTGCTGGCGCTGAAGCTCACTCTGATCATGTGGGCGTGGGAGCAGACAGCGCTCTTCTTCAACCGTTTCGGCAATCCGTTCGCCACCAACTTCAGTGGCAAGCTGTTGCCGGCGGCGCTGCGCACCGCCTTCCTACTTCAGCTAGTCGCCGTGGTGGCCGTCTCGCTGCTAGAAACGTCAGAGCTGCAGCTCGCCGCGCTCGGCGGTGAGCTCGGTTACGCAGCCGCTGCGCTGGCGCTCTCCTGCGCTCTGATCTACGAGCTTGGAGGAAGGTGGCAGCCGCATCTGGTGGAGGTAGCTCGCGCCCGGCGCAACGCCAGCCTCGTTGGCTTTGTTCTCTTCATCGCCTCGGCGCTCAGCCCGCAGCCATTGGCGCCGGCGCTCTGGATCCTCGCAATTGTCGCGATCTTCGTGATCGACTTTGGCCCCTCGATGCCGAAGATCTTGGAGCGCTTCCCACTCCAGCGCGGGCACCTCTCCGAGCGACTCGGCCTCTTCGTGCTGATTCTGATCGGCGACGTCTTCGTCAAGACCGTGGTTACCGTCCACGAGGACAACGTCAAAGAGGCTCACTTGCTACAGCTGGCGTTCGTCGCGGCGATCAGCTGGACGCTGTGGACGATCTACGACCGTGAGGTGATGTCACGGCCAATGCCTGAAAGTGCCGCCCGCCTGCGCGCCTGGATGCTCTGGCATTACCTCTTTGCGATCACGCTGCTGATCTGCAGCGTTGGGCTCGTCTGGTACATAGCGCCGAACTACACCCACCCAGTCGAAGACTGGATCGCGATGGTCGCTTCGGGCGGGATCGGTGTGGCGATAGGGCTGATCGCGCTGATGCGGCTTACTGCGGACGCAGTCGGCGCGCGCGCAGGCGCCGCAC
>CAJBXY010000069.1 GCA_903959665.1 uncultured Solirubrobacterales bacterium
ATCGATTCCGCCAAGCTCCACGGCCTTACGGGGTGGGAGCCGAAGGTTGGCCTTGAAGAGGGGCTGGCGTTGACGCTCGATTGGTACCGCGAGCACCCTGAAGTGCTCGCCGATTGATCCGGGCATTACCATTCGCTAAGCAATGGCGGGACATTCGAAATGGGCGGGGATCAAGCACAAGAAGGCGATTGTCGACGCTCGCCGCGGCAAGCTCTTCACCAAGCTCGGACGAGCGATCACGGTTGCCGCGAAGGAGGGCGGCGGTGACGTTGACGGCAACCCGTCGCTGGCGCTCGCAGTGCAGAAGGCCAAGGACGCTTCGATGCCGAAGGACAACATCGAGCGCGCGATCGACAGGGGCACCGGAGCGGGCGCCGACGCTGAGGCCTACGAAGCGGTCGCTTACGAGGGCTACGGCCCAGGCGGCGTAGCCCTGCTGATCGAAGCGCTGACTGAAAACCGCAACCGCACCGGCGCCGACGTCCGTCACACCTTGACGAAGTTCGGCGGCAGTCTTGGCGAGCCGGGCTCGGTCGCCTACCTCTTCACGCAGTGCGGTTTGATCGTCGTCGACGCCGGCGCTCACAGCGAGGAAGATCTAATCGTGGCGATCGACGCCGGCGCCGAAGAGATTGAGATCGATGAGGACGTCTACGAAGTAATTACTCCCGCCACTCAGCTCTCCGCGGTGCGCGCGGCGCTCGATCAGGCGGGAATCAATTACCAGTCGGCTGAGCTGGTTCAACGGCCAGCGGTGCGGGTTGAGATCGATGAGAGCGACGCGTCATCGCTGCTGAAGCTGATCGACGCGCTTGAAGAGAACGATGACGTTGGCGACATTCATTCGAACTTCGAGATTGACGCCGAAGTGCTCGAGCGGATAGCCGGCTAAGCAGCGCTGCACGCAATTTTCGGGCAGTCGACCGAACTCTTGTCAGAATGGAGCCGATGAGCGAGACGCCCCGCCGCCGAATGTCCGCACCGCAGCGTCGCGACGAGATTCTTGACGCCGCCGCAACAGTCATCGCCCGCTCCGGCTACGACGGCTGTTCGCTCGAGCAGATCGCCGCAGAGGCCGGCGTCTCGAAGGCGCTGATCTACGAGCACTTCGACTCCAAACGCGAACTCCACGCTGAGCTGCTCGGCCGTCACGCAACTGAGATCTTCGGACGGCTTGAAATGTGCGCGGAGAGTGGGGCAACTGGGGAGGAGCGGCTCCGGCTCGGCGTAGATGCGTTCCTCTCCTTCGTAGAGGAAGACCGCGACGCTTGGCGCGTTCTCTTCCGCGACGCCGCCGACCCAGACATCGTTGAGGCGCTCGCGGCTGTCCAGTCTCAGGCCGTCGGAGTGATCGCGGCGCTAATGGCCTCCGACCCCGATCGAGTCGAGCATGACCGCAGCGATCAGAGCGACGGCGCGCTCTACCTCGAACTCCATGCCCAATTGCTGGCAGGAGCTACCCAAGCGGTCGCGCACTGGTGGTATGACCACGACACTGTGCCGCGCGCCGCCGTGGTTGACCGCGTAATGGAGTTCTGCTGGCTCGGTCTTGAGCGTGTGGCCTCCGGCGAGTCGCTCGGTAGCGCCCGCGCCGCCGCTGCCGCCAAGCGGTAACGCCGAGCCGCCGCAAGGGGAGGCATCCGGCCGAGGGCGCAGAATCACGGGGAATGATCGTCGTTGGAATCGACCCCGGTATCGCCAATACCGGCTTTGGAGTTGTGCGCAGGCGCGCCGGGCGCCTCGTGGCGCTCGATGGTGGCGTAATGCGGACGCGCGCCGAGCGTTCGCCCGAGCAGCGCTTGGCAGATCTCTTCAGCCAAGTCGAGGAGCTACTTGACCGCCACACCCCGGACGCGCTAGCGCTCGAAGCAATTTACTTCGGCCAGAACGTCCGCTCCGCGTTCGCAGTCGGGCAGGCGCGAGGCGTGGTGCTGATGGCGGCCGGCCGCCGCTCAATCCCCTGCGAGGACTACACGCCTCAGCAGGTCAAGGGCGCCGTCTGCGGCAGCGGCCGCGCGCCGAAGGAACAGGTAACGCGAATGGTGCAGAGCCTCTTGGCGCTGCCTGAGCCGCCTTCCCCCGACCACGCCGCTGACGCGCTGGCTGTCGCGATCTGCCACGCCAACCATGCACCGCTTCGCAGCGCAACACTGCGCGCGCAGCTTCCTGACGCGCGCGTCGCATGATCGCCTTCGTCAGCGGCGAGGTTGTAAGTCGCCGTGAGGATCACGTAGTGCTTCAGACCAGCGGTGGGGTCGGCTACCACCTTGCGGTATCGGCCGAGACTCTTTCGCATGTGCCGGCCGTCGGCGAGTCGGTTTCGCTGCACTGCCACCTCGTCGCTCGTGACGACTCGATGGCGCTCTACGGCTTCGCCAGCGAAGAGGAGCGCGATCTCTTCTTGATGCTGCTTGGCGTGCAGGGCGTTGGCCCGAAGGTCGCGCTCGCGCTATTGAGCGGCGGCCCGCCACGAGAGCTTGCCAGCGCGCTCGCAAGCGGCGACGTCGCTCGGCTGCAGGCGGTGCCCGGCATCGGCAAGCGAACCGCAGAGCGGATCCTCGTTGAGCTGCGCGAGAAGGTCGTCGCGCTCGGCGGCGAGGCGGGTGAGATCACCGTGACGCGCGGTGACGATCCACGCCGGATTGCCCGCGACGGGCTCGTCGAGCTCGGCTTCACGATGCAGGAAGCCGACGGCTTCGTCGCCGGAGCGGAGGGTGAGAGCGCCGAGGATCTGCTCCAAAGCGCGCTGAAGGCGGCACGCCAATGAGCGACGAATTCCCCGACGACGCACCGATCATGACGCCTGGCGCGCTGGCGCAGGAGGACGAGCTTGACCGTTCGCTGCGACCGCAAACGCTTGAAGATTTCATCGGCCAGCAGGCGGTCTGTGACCAGCTGTCCGTTTCGCTCGAGGCGGCGGCGGGGCGCGACGAGCCACTCGATCACGTTCTGCTCGCAGGCCCGCCCGGCCTTGGCAAGACGTCGCTCGCTCAGATTATTGCGACCGAGCTTGGCGTTCCGTTCGTCCAGACGGCCGGCCCGGCGCTGGAGCGTAAGGGCGACATTGCCGCGCTGCTAACAGCGCTCGAACCGGGCTCGGTCTTCTTCGTCGACGAGATCCACCGCCTCAGCCGCGCGCTCGAAGAGACGTTCTACCCAGCGATGGAGGATCGTCGGCTGCCAATCACAATCGGGCAGGGCGCCGGCGCGCGCGTAGTAACGCTGGAGCTGCCTTCGTTCACGCTGATCGGCGCGACAACGCGCGCTGGGCTGCTCTCAACGCCGCTTCGTGACCGCTTCGGAATCCAATACCGCTTAGAGAATTACGGCGCGGAGGAATTGGCGGCGATCGTTAGGCGCTCGGCAGCGATTCTCGAGGTGGCGCTCGACGATGATGGCGCGCTCGCGATTGCTGGCCGAAGCAGGGGCACGCCACGCGTCGCCAACCGGCTGCTCCGCCGCGTGCGCGACTGGGCCCAGGTGCGCGGCACAGGCACCGTCACCGCAGACGCGGCCAACAGCGCGCTCGAACTGCTTGAGGTTGACGAGCTCGGCTGTGACCGGCTCGACCGTGAAATCTTGACCGTCCTTTGCACGACCTACTCGGGGCGTCCGGTCGGTCTTTCGACGCTCTCAATCGCCGTCGGCGAGGAGTCAGACACGATCGAAGAGGTCTACGAGCCGTACCTGGTTCAGTGTGGCCTGATCAGCCGCACGGCACGCGGGCGCACGGCGACAATGATGGCCTACGAGCACCTTGGGCTCGAACCTCCTCGCGACGCAGCGCTGTTCTAGACCCCGCGCGAGTGGGCGCGGCGCAGCGCGCGGCCGCTACCCCTACCCTTGGTCGCTCCAATGGCGCACCATTTCATCTGCCCGCAATGCGGCAATCGCTCACTCTCAGTCGATGCCGGCAACGGCTTTCGCGGCGACCCTAAGGGCTGCCGCGAATGCGGCTTCGGCTTTCTCTTCGAACTGCTCGACGACTACTTCCCGGCTCCCGATGCCGCCTTCTTCGTCTGCGACAACGACGCCCGCGTGATCGCCTGTGGCCGCGGCGCCTTCGAACTGACCGGGCTCGACGATGAACGCGTGATCGGCCGGCCTGTCGGCGACGTTCTCGGCCTTAGCTTCGACACCCAACCAGACCCCGTCGGCACCGTTTTGGAGTGGGGCGTGCGCTCGCTCGATCAACAGGTCGAAGTCAACGCCGAAGGCGACCTGCCAGCCAAAGCCAGCGCCGATCTCTTCCCCGCCTACGACGATGACGGCGGGCTGCTGCTCGTTCTGACTCCCGCTAAGTAGTCTCTTCTTCTCAATGACCGACCGCCGCCGCAACTTATTCATTCTGCTGTTTGTGGCCGGCCTGCTCGTGCTTTCGGGGCTTGTGATCGCAACCAAGCCAACCGTTCTCGGGCTTGACCTCAAAGGCGGCGTCTCGCTCGTCTACCAAGCGAAGCCGACCAAACAGGCTCAGGTAACCAGTGAGTCGGTCGATCAAACGATCGACATCATGCGCAAGCGGATCGACACGCTCGGCGTCGCCGAACCCGAAATTCAGCGCACCGGGGCCGATCAGATCGACGTTTCGCTGCCGAATGTAACCAACGCCGATCAGGCCGCCGCGCAGGTCGGCAAGACCGCGCAGCTCTACTTCTATGACTGGGAAACCAATGTTCTCGGTCCGGGCTGCAAGCCAGACCCAACCAAT
>CAJBXY010000070.1 GCA_903959665.1 uncultured Solirubrobacterales bacterium
CTGACGCAATCCGGGGGGCACGGGCGTACAATAGGCAGGTGCCTAATCGTCGGCTCGGCCAACTTCTTTCACTCCTAGCTCTCGCGCTGCTCGCCTTGCCTGGCGCAGCGCTCGCGCAAGAGCCGGTCCCGGAACCGGCGCCAACTCCTGCTCCGGCGGTAGAGACGACGGTCAAGCTCGGATTCACCGGCCTAACCAATCGCCAGGTTCTCGGCGGCGAGTCTTGGGCGGTCAAGGGGACCGTCGGTAAGTTTGTTGCTGGCCAGAGCGTGACGCTGAAGATCAAGCGCAACGGACGCAGGATCCTTACCCGCACGCTCGCGATCAAGCAGGAGGGATCGGTCGGCCGCTTCAAGTTGGCGGTCAAGCTCAACCGCGGCGGGTTGCTGACGATCCAAGCGAGCCACGCGGCGACGCCCGAGATGGCTGCTGCAGAGTCGCGCCCTCTAAAGGTGCGCGTCGTCTCCCGCTCAGCGCGCGCAGGCGACCGCGGACTGGCCGTCAAGTATCTGCAGAGCCGGCTCTCAAGGCTCGGCTACGTAGTTGGCAAGCGCGGCTACTACGACGCTCGCACCGGTCGCGCCGTGCTCGCCTTCCGCAAGATCACGCGGATGGCACGAACGCAGGTGGCCACGAGCGAAGTCTTCAGTCGCCTTGCCAAGGGCTGGGGCCGCTTCAAGGTTCGTTACAAGGATCACGGCCGCCACATCGAGGGCGACATGACGCATCAGGTGATTGCGCTGATCAGCCGCGGCAAGGCTGTGCGGATCTATCCGATGAGCTCCGGCAAGCCCTCGACGCCGACGATCCTCGGCAACTTCTCGGTCTACATGAAGGAGCCGGGAACCAACAGCCACGGAATGATCTTCTCGAGCTACTTCATCCGCGGCTACGCGATTCACGGTTTCGTCGACGTGCCGGTCTACCCGGCCAGCCACGGCTGCCTGCGGATCCCGCCGCCGGACGCCGTCTCGGTTTACAACTGGATCAACATCGGTACGCGCGTCGACACCTACTACCGCTAGCGTCGCTTTTCGATGGATGCCCGCCAGCGCCTAATCGAAGAGCTCCGGAGCCACGCTTTGATCATCGGCGAGGTGACGTTGACGAGCGGCGCCGTGGCTCAGTACTACGTTGATTCAAAGCGCGCGATCATGCTGCCGTCCGGTTTCGCGGCGCTAGGCGAGCTGGTCGCTGCCAAAGCTGCCGAGCTAGGCGCTACGGCCGTCGGCGGAATGACGATGGGCGCCGACCCGGTCGCCTGCTCGGCGCTAGCTGCCGGCGCGAACGTGAAGCTCTTCTTCGTCCGCAAGGAGGCCAAGCAGCACGGCCTCGCGCGGCGGATCGAAGGGCCGCTGCTTGACCCAGGCGAACGCTGCCTGATCGTCGAGGACGTCGTAACCAGCGGCGGTTCGACCGTCCGAGCAATCGAAGCGGTGAAGGAAGGCGGCCACGAGGTTGTCGGCGTCGTATCGGTACTCGACCGCCTAGCCGGCGGCGCTGAGGCGATCGAAGCGGCCGGTGGCGCGCCCTACACGGCGCTGACCACGATCGACGACGTTTACCCAGACCGCAGCGACCGCTAGCTCGCTACCGATGCCCCGACCTGGATTCGAAC
>CAJBXY010000071.1 GCA_903959665.1 uncultured Solirubrobacterales bacterium
TCGAACGGTTGCGGACTTTGAAGCTGATCCGCACCTTGCTGCCAACGCTCGGGTGCGCGTTGGAGGTCGCGGCGCTGATCGAAATCCTTGACCGGTCGATCTCGACGAAGGCGTTACTGCTGTCGGAGTTGGTCGGTCGACCTTCGGCCTCGGCGTAAGCGCTGTTTGTTACATCCCCGCCCGGAACCATCAGCTTCAGCCTGATCGTCGCCTTTGCGTCCTCTTTGAGCGTTCCAAGGCTGCACTTGAGCCCGCTGCACTTGCCTTGGCTCGGCGTTATCGAAACGAGCTTGTAGCTCCCCTTTGGAACGTCTTTGAGGTCGACGCTGGCGGCCGTCTCGCTACCGCTGTTGGTGACCGTGATCAGGTAGCTGACCGGCGCTGACGAGTGCGGGTCGACGGTCGTCAGCGTCTTCGAGATTGAGAGGTAGGCGCCGTCCTTGCCGCCGCTCACCTCAACCGAAGCGCTGGCGCTGTTGTTCTTCTCGTTCTTGTCGCGCTCAGCGCCGGGGACGAGGTCGGCGCTGTTAGTCATCGTTGAGTTTGGCTGCGTGCTGGACACTGTGGCCGTGATCTGAACGATCGCCGTTCCACCAGGAACAATCTCGCTGAGCGGGCAGGTGACCTTGCGCTGGGCGATCTTGCAACCAATGGCGTCGGTCGAGTAGGCAGCGGTTGGCGTCATGCCCTGCGGCAGGTCATCGACGATCTCAGCGCCGGTCGATGTTGAAGGACCGGAGTTGGAGGCGGTCAGCGTAAACGTCACGTAGCCGCCCGGCGCCACGCTTGCGACGTTCGCTGTCTTCGTGATCGAAAGCTCCGCTACCGGGGCGGCGACGAGCGGCGTCATGTCGGTGTTGTTGCTCAGTACGGGGTCGTCAACGCTGGTGCTGACCTCAGCCGTAACCGTCTTCTGCGAGTTGTCGGCAGCGTCGGATACACGAACGCGGATCGTGTTGACCACCGATGCTGCATTGTTGATCGTGCCCAGCTCGCAGGTGACCTTCTGGCCTGAGATCACGCAGCCGGCGGGCGCCTCGATCGGCGTCATCTGGGAGGGGATAGTTGCGACGAGCTGCGAATCGGCGGCCGCAGTCGGACCGTTGTTGGTTGTCGTGAACTCGACGTCAGCCTCGCCGCCGGCCTCGATCTCGGCCGGGCCGTTGACCTTCACGGCAAGGTCGGCCGCAGGCGTGACCGTGACGGTCGCCTGATCTGCGTTATTCGACGGGTTTGGATCGTCGGTCAGCGATGAAACTTCAGCGCGGTTCACCGACCTGCGGTCGGCAGCGGCGACGTTGGCCAATGCGGTCGCCGCAATCGTCACCGTCCGCTGCGTGGAGGCCGCCGTGCCGGCGCTCCAGAGGCAGGAAAGCTCGCGACCTGTCTGCGTGCAGGTGCCTCCAGCCGATGGAGTCGCGACGACCGAGCCGGTATCGATCGCGGCCGGGAGGCTGTCGACAATCTGAACGCTGCTTGCCGAGCCAGCGCCGTTGTTGGTCGCCGTCAACGTGTAAGTGATCGGATCGCCGGGGTTGGCGACGGCCACTGAAGCCGACTTCGTCAGTTCCATGTCGGCCAACGGACGGACCTCAACGGCCGCCGTGTCGGTCGGTGGGCTTGTCGTGATCGCCGAGTCGGCGGTCGCTGAGTTGGTGACCGTTGTTCCGGCAGCCGAACTCTGCGCCCTCGCGCGCAGCGTGATCGTCGCTTCGTCGTTTACTGCCAGCGTGCCAAGAGCGCAGCTGACCGTTGTCGTCCCAGCGGCGCCGGCCGCAGAGCTGCAACTACCGACGCTTGAACCGGCGGAGACGAACTCAAGCCCGGCAGGCAGCGTGTCGACAACTGTCGCGGCGGTCGCGGCTGACGGTCCGCTGTTGTGCACGAGCAATTTGAAGGTCGCAAGCGAGCCGACGCTCACTTCGCTCTGATCAACCGACTTGTTCAGAGCCAGCGTCGCCAGCGGCGCCGTTGGCTCGCCGGCAATGGAGCTGTCGTTCAGCAGCGCCGGACTGTTCGCGTCACTCGGTTGACCCCCTCCGGTAACAGTGGCGCTGTTGAGCACCGAGCCGCCAGGGGTGTAGCTCGATGCGACGGTCACCGGCGGGTATGACGCTCCGGGCGCCAGCGCGTCCGATCGGGTGCAGGGCGAGGCCGAACCGGGGCAGCTCCAGCCGCTGCCGGACATCGTGTAGCCACCGGTGAACGCGCCGCCGGGCGTATCGCCGACGGTCACCGTTCCGATCGTCGGCAGTGTTCCCTCGTTGGTGACGGTCAGGTCGAACGTGTAGCTTCCGCCGGCCGAACCGGTGATCGTCTTGACGATGCCCGGGTCGGGATAGGTGACCGTCGTCGCCGCGGAAGCGACCGTCGAGATCGGCAATCCTAGATCGGGCGAGACGAAGTTCAACGTGGCGGTGTTGGTAATCACGTCAGCGAGCGGGCGATCGGCGTTGATCGTGGCGTCGAAGGTGACGGTCGCCGAAGCATTGGGCGCAAGCGTTCCACCGTCGCTCGCGCCGGCGCCGGTGCCGAGCCTTGCTGTGATTGTGCCGCCGACGTTGGTTGCGTTTCCGATGCCGGCCGAGACCGTGGGTCCGGCGCTGAGCGTCACCGCGCTTGGAATCGGGTCGCTCAGCTGCACGTTGGTGGCACTTGCGGCTCCGCTGTTGGTCGCCGTCATCGTGTAGCGGATCGTCGCGCCGGGCTCAGCCGCGCCGCCTCCGACAATTGAGGCGCTCTTCGTAAGCGCGACGTTCGGCGAGAACAGCTCGGTGGCGAAGGTAATCGCCTGCGGCAGGTAGGTGTCGCCGGTCGTCTTCGCCTTCAGAATTGCTGTCGTAGCGCTATTGCCGAGGATGCCATCGGCGGCAAAGAAGCTCGAGTCGTAGCCAAGCTGATTCTTCCAGTCGGGACTCTTCGTCGTGACGAGCGATCCAAGGTTTGCAATCGTTGAGTTCTCAGTGTTGTTGTCAGGGTGGACCGCGTCGACAAGGCGCTGGTCGTTGAGCGTCAGATAATCACCGGTCACGCCAGCGTCGCCCTCGTAGGCAACGACGCCAACCCCGGTCTTGACGGCGCCGCTCGAAGGTGTCTTGAAGCCGGTCAGCGGAATCTCTACAAGCGCCTGGCCAGCGACCTTAAGAAAGCCGTCGGAGACCGCGAGGTTGCGGAGCGGTTCATCCGCGTCGGCGTAGGCGACGACGAGCGTCCAGCCAGCGGAGCGATTGCCTCCTGTGCCGGCCTGAACGTTGGCGACCGTGTAAGCACCCGGCCCGGTCGCCCGAACGAGCGAGGTAACGTCGGCGAAGGCGCCGTACTCCTTGGTCGTAGTTTGATCAACGGTGCTCGCTGTCACTGCGGTAGAAGCAGATGCGCCCGGCACGGTTAGAAGCACTTGGCTTGTCGCTGCAGCATTAGGCGCAGCTGCTGGCGCGCCGACGAAGCCGTTTGTACCTTTGATCACGTCACCGCGGCTCGTGTCGGCAGTCCAGTAGAGGCCAGCGAAGAGAACCTCGTAGCCGCTCGGAAGCACAAGGTCCGCGCTCGACGAGTTAAAGGTCGCCGGATCGCTGTCGACGTCAACCATCCGCATGTCCATCGAGTTGTTGTTGCGGGCGTTTATTCCAGCCCGA